>JAYTAK010000448.1:0-1732 GCA_043737515.1 Candidatus Kuenenia sp.
GAGGACGTTTCCTTTGTAACTGCCGCAGACAGAACTGCAACTGAGCTACAAAAACAAGATTCTGGAAGATACTAGGCTTTGACTTCGCGAGTGCGGACGGAGAGCGCGGAGTAACGTTCAGGGTTGAGCGGAGTGGGCTGGTGGCGGTGGGAACTCGCCGAGCCGAAGCTCAAGGCATTTGTTCAAGAAGCCCGGTGGTGTTGCGGCGGCTCGTGGCCCTTGGGAAAAGCAAGTTGCAGCTTCGCTGCGAGGCGGCAGTTTTCAGTCGGCAGTCGGCAGTGAATCGCAAAGTCACGGCATCATGTGACAGTCTTCGACTCCGGTCAGCGGGGGGCGAAGGGCAATTCGTACCGATACCTTGCCGGGTTTCTTTGGAGTGCATCGACTTTTCTATCACAGCGCGTACGGCGATCGAGCTCGGCCTGAGGCGTGTTTGAAAGTGAGCCAGGTGGATGAGCGAATGTCGGTTCATACGCTGCCGCTATCCTGCCGCTATCCTGCCGCTATCCTGAGTCTGCATAAGTGAGGAAATGATCTGGCAGCGGACGTCGCATCAGGATGCGTCCGCTGGCATTGATCATCATGATCACGCGCAGTGGACATCCGCAGTCTTTGCAGCGGATGCAGTTCTGAGGCCGTGTCTCCGCCACAGGACCGGCCATAGTTTTCAAACCTGGCTTCCACCGACGCAAGGTCGCGTGGGGAGCGGCCTACTGGATTCTTGTCGTTTTGGTTGCCAAACCCTGGTCCACTGGTACGAGGCCAGTGGGGCCAATCGAAATTTGCTTCTTCCCTCTTGAACTGCGAGACTTTTGAATCACGCAATCTGCAAAAATGACATTGCAAACTCAGGACTGGAGAGATCGCACCCATCTGGACCGTGCCAGCTTACGTCTGTCCTTCTGCGTCGGCAAAACCGGGACTATGGGTTAGTCAGTGTTAATGTGCCTTCAACGGGATTACCGCCTTTGCGGAGAATCTGGCACTTCATGGGGTCTGAAGTGCTGATTCGGGCATCACGCAGAATATAACTGATGTTCGTTGGGCCGAGAGTTTCAAAACCGTCAAGTCCCAGCAGGATATCGCCTTCATTGACAAACCGAGAAGCAACGCTGCCGGCACGAACTGAGACGACTCGCAGACCGCCATTGTATCGTACGGGCTTGCTGGCACCGGGCCAGGCTTTGCTGGCGATCTCCGCACGGTCAACTTCGTTCAGATTCTCAAGACGAAGGCCGAGCAGATCCCAGGCGCGATTCATCACACCCTGTTCCGCCTCGGAAACAACATTCATTGTGACCTGGGGAGCTTCCGCTGTCTTCGGGTTGGTTGCGACGTTGACATCACGGCTTTGCGAAATCACTGCGACGGGTATTCCCGTCGGCTTGCCGACTCCGACAGTCAGTTGGAGTGTCTGGTCCCGTCCGTCGCGGACGACGATCACATCGACGACTTTGCCTCGCGGAATATCGAGGAGTGATCTTTCCAGATCGGTGCCGTCCAGCACGGTGATCCCCCGAATCGAACGGATCACGTCCCCGATTCGAATACCGCACAGATCTGCAGCACTCTCAGCAATGACATTTTCCACCACTAATTTTTTTTCTTCTGCGGACTTGATGTCCTTTGTGCTGAGTCCGTGTGGAATTCCATTCAACCGTTCGACACTCATCAGTCTGGCAATGGTACGACGAGCGTCATCGATCGGAATTGCAAAGCCAATTCGCTGGGC
>JAYTAK010000449.1:0-1731 GCA_043737515.1 Candidatus Kuenenia sp.
ATGAAGGAAAAGAACGGCGGTCATGTTGTGGCCAGCGATGGATCTGAGACGACTCAGAATTGCTGGGGCAAGTCGTTCCCATGGATCGACTATTACGGAACGGTCGATGGCAAGACGGTCGGCGTGGCGATCATGGATCATCCATCCAACTTCCGTCTGTCTCGCTACCACGTTCGCGATTACGGCTTATTCTCGATCAGCCCATTCGGCAACCATGCCTACACGAATGGCGTGGAAGAAGCCGCACCGGTGCATCTGAAGAAGAACGAATCGCTCCGATTGCGATACGGGATGTACTTCCACGATGGCGACACCAAAGAAGGCAACGTCGCAGCGGCCTGGGATCAGTTTGTGAGCAATTGACAAGCTGGAAGCTTATCCCACGGCAATGGACAAGCTGGAAGCTTATCCCACGGAATGACAAGCTGGAAGCTTATCCCACGTTAAGCAACTCCATTGCCGCACTGCGCACTCGGTCGGCGGTCGATTCTGTGATGCCGGAGAGCAACGGGAAATGCCGACCGGTCTGTGCGATGTCGCAGAGTGCCACGGCTTCGTGCAGGACGCGGATCGGGTTGATTTCATTCCTCAGGTCTTCCAGTGGCAGGAAGAATTTGCGGATCTTTTCTGCCAGATCATAGTCCTTCGATGTGATCGCTCTGAGCATCTGCTGTGACAACGCGGGATTGACGCAGACGCAGCCGGACGTGTATCCGTTCAGTCGAAACTTTGTCATGTGAATCAGGGCTGGCTGTTCTCCAATGCCGCTGCAGATCAACGGCGTATCGACCAGCGAAACCAGTCTATCGAGGAAATCGTCGTCCGCCGTATCCTTGCGGACGATCGCGTACTTGATGAACGAAACCAGCCCGTCGCGTACAAGTTCCGCGGCACCTTCAGGGCTGATGTAACCTTCTTCTTTGATATACAGGACCGCAGGACGACCGAAGGCATCGACAAATCTCCGAAAACCGTTCATCAGCCCCGCTTCGGTCATAACGGCCTTCGTTGGCAGAACCATCGCCGTCGGAAAACGAGTACTTTTCAATATCTCAGCCTGATCCATCATCAGTCCAAACGATGGTCCGACAGAGGGAATCACGAGCGTGTCGTTTCCGGCTGTGGCTTCCAGGATCTCCAGCAGGGACGCGTACTCGGAAGGTCGGATGTGATACAGATTCGCATTGCCACCATACAGCAGCATTGAAACACCACCGCCTTCGATGTGTTGAATGAGTCGTTTGTTTTCCTTCCCGCAAATTCGGTCATTTTCATCGCGCGCGAGTGGCGGCACGGCCAGGACGGAAGACCGAAACTGTTCCATGCGGAGGGGAGTGGTTTGCATTGCTCTGATTTCTGGATTGAATTGCTGTTTCAGATCTGGAATTTGAGATTTCAAATCTGAAATCACGAAGTGGGCGGACGCACGGTTTACATCATCATGTCCTGCAATCGACGCAGATGAAAGTGATGTGGTCCAAGTTTCCCGCCATAGTTCCCGGCTGTGATACGCACCATGCCGGGAGTAGCAACTGCAGCATCGAGTCCTGCCTGCATGGCCTGCGCGACGGCAGTTGCTGACAAGCCATCGATCACGATTTCATAAACTGCATTTTCGGACGGTGCCAGCGATGTTTCCGTCTGCCCGACAAGCGTCGGGCAAAACTTGTCGTTTGTGCTTGCCTTGAGCTGCGGATACCTGGATCCGACTTTGGAACCGCTCCGCACAAT
>JAYTAK010000450.1:0-1730 GCA_043737515.1 Candidatus Kuenenia sp.
AGCGGAGTGGCGTGAGCCCTCCGGTACGTCGCTTTTTTGTACCGGCAAGCTGACGCATGCCGCTCGCCAATTCTCTCACTCATGACCGCGTGGAGTATACAGTGTGACAGAATCTGTCAGCGCGGTCTGGCGTTTGAAAAGCCTGGTCGCCGCACGGATGGGGCGGGGATGACTTCCAGGGGGACGTCGTCGGAAATCGCGGACCTGGCCGACACAGCATGGACTGCTGCGCGTTGCTGCTTCAGGGCGGAAAGTTCCTGCTGCACTTCCTGCAATCGCGTCTGTGCGTCCACCAGTGACGGATCTGCCACGACCGCTTCGCGGAAATGAGTTGCACAGGATCGCAGATTGTTTTCGTATTCAATCAAGCCCAGATTGTAGTTGGCTGCCGCTTCACCGACAGCTTTCGTCAGATGCGTCTTTGCCGCGATCAGGTCGCCGGAACGAGCCAGCGAGACGCCGAGAGCAAGCTGGACTGGTTGCAGATCAGGATCGACTGCGGCAGCAGCAGCCAGGATGCGCACGGCCTGCGGCCACTGTTCGCGGCTCGAATACACAGATGCAAGATGCACGGCAAGCTGAGGCTGCTTCCCGGCCAGTTCGACGAGTTGCTCCAGTTGCGAATCGGAAGGCGCGGGGAAATCCGGAAATGCCAGGCCGCTCTGTGCCGGCACAGGTCGCAGAGGGTCCACGGCCGCCGATGGACTTGTTTCACTTTCGATTTTGAAAACGATCAGGCAGTCTGGCAAGGCTTCCTTCAACAAGCGAGTGCCTTCTGCCGTCACGGTCGTGTTCAGGAGACTCAGACCCTTCAGTGTCCTGATGGACGTGAGATGCGGAACTGCACTATCTGTGACGCTCGTGTTGTTGAGTGAAAGGTATCGCAGGCTGGTCCACTGCGCCGCCAGTGCCAAGCCTTCGTCTGTGACGGCCGTATTTGAAGCATCCAGCAGCACGAGCGAAGAAACTGAGGCGAGTGAAGTCATGCCCACACTGGAAATCCTCGTGCCCTTCAGTTTCAGCGACTGAAGATTCGGAAGTTGCTGCAGGACAACCAGCGACGCATCGTGAACCTGAGTCCCCGTGAGATCCAGTTCCTTGATTTCCTGAAAGATGTCAATGGCGGTCAGCGCTTCGTCAGTGACATCGCTGTATGACAAATCGGCTTCCACGATCGCACCATTGTCGTCAGCACGCAGTTTCCCGCGCAAGCGACGGAACATTTCAGCCACCTCGACCTCTGACCGCACGACTGAATTCGCTTCTGGAGCTGGAGTCGGAGTCCCTGCCGTCTGTTCGTTGGAATTGAATTGCGAGTTGTCTGAGGCGGACGGCGTCAAGACAGGCGATGCCGCGTTTTGGGGCGCACAGGGCTGCGTCGCAGTGGAATAAGATCGACGGGGACGCTGTGGATGCTGGCGGTAGGCTGCAGTCTGACATCCCATGATCGTGATGGTCGCGACGGCAACCAGACAGCGCAGGACAAACCCGGACTGTGCGCGATGATCGTGAGTTTCAAACATCCTTGTCACCTATTCTGAGTCCGATCCCTGGTGAATCAGGCCTTTGCGATTCCAATCGCACGCCTGAAGTTTTCGAACAGCCAGTCTTTGAATCGGCCAGAACTGTCGTCAGGAACAGAGCGACCGGCTCAAAGTCGCCGAAGATTGCAGTTCACAGCCGGATCATCCACGCAAATGCATTACCTGCAACAGAACGATTCTGCAGTT
>JAYTAK010000451.1:0-9435 GCA_043737515.1 Candidatus Kuenenia sp.
CCGGGGACTTCGACCCCTGCGGGAACTGTCATCGGTGGCTGCCGGAATTGGTGCCAATCAGATGCAGGAACGGCTCGATCCATCGAATTACGCTGCTGAGCTGGAACAAGTCGCGACGACATTCAACGGAATGCTGGACCGACTGCAAGCGTCATTTGAGCGGCTGAACCGATTCTCCGGCGACATTGCCCATGAGTTGCGAACGCCGCTGCACAATCTGCGCGGAGAAGTGGAAGTCGCTCTGACCAAGAGTCGCTCGGACGACGAGTATCGGGACACGCTCGGATCGTGCCTGGAAGAAACAGTTCGACTATCGCGGCTGGTCGAAAGCCTCTTATTTCTAGCCCGTTCGGAACAACCCCAGTCAGCGTTGAAACGAGAATCGTTGCGACTCGCTGACGAACTCAAGACCATTCAGGATTTCTACGAAGCGGCGGCGGATGACGCAGGCGTGACGCTGTCGATTATCAGTTCCGACACGGAATTCATGGCGGACCGGACGCTGTTCCAACGAGCCATCGGTAACCTTATTACAAACGCGTTAGCTCATACGCCTCGGAATGGCCATGTTGAGATCATCGGCGTGGCAAGCGAAACGAGTATCAAAGTCACCGTCGCGGATACCGGTAGCGGGATTGCTCCTGAGCATCTTCCGCACGTCTTCGACCGCCTCTACCGCAGGACTGGAGCACGTTCCGACTCTGCCGGTCACGGACTGGGGTTGTCCATCGTAAAGAGTGTCGTCGAATTGCACGGAGGTTCTGTGGGAATTCGAAGTATGGCTCAACAAGGGACGACGGTCGAGACGAGCTGGCCGATCGACTTGACCAATTCCCTGTGATTTCGAAAGACGCTTCCAACTCAGGCCGCAGGATCGGTTGCTTTCAATGTGGCATTCTCAGAATCGATTGCCTGGTATGCTGGCGATTCCATTTCAGCGTGAAACCTGAATGTGTCGCAACGGCAACGCATCGGGTCCGGACGTTGAATTGCTTGACCAGCGTTGTTCGGCGAAATCAAGTATCAACGTTTGCGAAAGCGGATCGACAGGCCGGTGCCGAAGAAGTAGTCGTCGGCGGCATCATTGAGCCCAACCCCCGCGCGGATGTCCCATTGAATATCGTCGTTCAATAAGAGTGTGAATCCACCGTTGCCGTAGTGTTCGACTTGAGCGGTCTCCGCATTGTCTGGCATCAGTGCGTACCATTCGGTATACATGCCGACTCGATCGTGCAGTGAATAGCCTACAGTCCATGATTGAGCCCATTCGGTGTAGTCCGCGCCCGTCGTCGGATCGACAGCACGATTGAATTGAGTACTCCCGGCCGTCGTCAGGCAGTCCGTGACATCCCAGCCGTACAGCCAGTTGACACCGGGCAGCACTTGATTGTTGGTAAAAGCACTTCCGCCTGTGGGCACGGTCATTTGTGGGACGAGCGCCATTTCGGGCAATATGCCGTCCTGAGCTGTCAGCCCAAGTTTCATTCCAAGATACAGGTCTTCGGCTCCATCATTCGAAACAACCCCAATGTCTTCCTGCAGCAGGTTTGCGGCGAGTCGCAATTCCAGCCAGTTGATGGGGGTCCCGATACGGAATAGAGTCTCCGGAGTCGAATGCGTTCCCGTGGCAACGCTCCCGTCGTCGTCGTGTGTAAATGTGTAGCCCATTTCCACCTGCGCCACATTAGCCCCGACCGTCGAACTGGCTTCAGTGAAATCCGGCCGGTCGGTCGTAATCGGCCCGATCGGTTCGGATGAGGCGCTTTTCGCCGCGGAATACCAACTCAGCAATGTTGGAGATCCCAGGATCGAGGACGGTTCTGAGAACAATGAATCGTTCAGGTTGCCTGGATCTTGCTGATACTGCACGCTTTGGCCGCATGCGTCCGTCGTAAACACTCCGAAGACAATGGCGGAAGCGAAGCACCACAGAAGTCGCGAACGTAGAAGGATGCATGCCAGCAAAGGGAGTTTCATGTCGGTTGACCAATTGAATATGAAGGTAACAGTGCCATCACTTCGAACGGCATTTCAAAGCATTCAGCCGCAGCATTAATTGTATCCTGCGCTACATTTTGTCGTCTAGCGTCCAGCACCCAGTGCTAAAACGGCAAAAGCTGCCGATGTTCTCATGCGACCGTCGTAATCCGCTACGTCGGCAACCTGACGGCCTTTTGCCAACTCCAAATGCTGCCTACCTGCCGCGATAATTCAGCAGCCGGAACGCATTGAACACGACCACAAGTGTCGATCCTTCGTGGAATACGGCGGCGGTTTCCAGAGCCACATAGAAATCAGCCGCGACCATCGCGATCTCAACCGGGGGATTTTCCGCTGCGGGCAAGTCTGAATCACAAAAAAGCGGCCAGCTCATGCATCTGGTCGCTTTTGTCAGCAAGAACAGCGAGATTACTACTGGAGTGGTGGAGATATGGTCAGGGGTGCCGGCGTCAGCCCGGCAGGTGGCGTTGTCAGCCCGGCAGGTGGCGGAGCCAGGACAACCGTGGCCCCGGGAGCGGCCGACGACTGAACCCCGACATCGTTCATCAGGTGGTGAAGAGTCGACTCAATCATGTCCATTTTCGAAATGATACCCAACTGCCCGACCTGGACATGATGATGCCGTGACCAGCCCTGCACGTCTCCCTAAACATGGTGAAACAACGTTTCCATCCCTCCAAGCTTGCTGCGAATCGCTTCACGATCTCGACGCTCGGCACGACAGTCAACCATCGTCACACTTCCACCTCTCCTTATTCGCCTTTCGGTTCGAACCAACGGTAAATGGCCGGCAGAACGACCAGCGTCAGCAGACTCGACGTGATCACGCCACCGATGACGATCGTGGCCAGCGGACCCTGTACTTCGGCTCCGGAACTGGTCGAGATGGCCATGGGGATGAAGCCCAGCGCGCCCGTCGTGGCCGTCATCAGCACAGGTCGCAGGCGGTCCAGCGCGCCCTGATACCCCGGTGGCAAGTCGATCTTCTTTTCGATGGCTTGTTGGGCGTCAGCCACGAATCCAGCGAGATCCCTCCCGCAGACATTTACTTGAACCAGGAGGTGCCGACGAATTTAGTCGCGGCTGATTTGCGCGACTCCCGGAGCAACGGTGATCTCGACAAGCTGTTCCAGCGGAATCTGCAGGCCGGGTCGGCGATCTTGATCTGCGTGAGCGTACTCACGTCCTCTCGCCACTTGGGCCCCAGGCGGACCTGTAAGGGAAACCGGCGTTGGCCTTCGAACACCTGCCCCACTTCCTTGCCGCCGATGACCGAGATCGCATCCAGCACATCCGCCGCGTTGATCCCGTAACGGGCGATCTGATCACGGCGGATGCGCATTTGAATGTCGGGCAGGCCACCGGTCAGTTCCGGCTGAACGTCGGCCGCACCCGGCACTTGTTGAATCACGCCGGCAATCTCGTTGCCGATCTCCTTGAACTTTGCCAGGTCGTCGCCGTAGTGGCTGATGCCAATGTCGGACCGCACCCCGGCGATCAACTCCTGGACGCGATACGGAAAGACAACGGGGATCACGCCGGGTTGCATCGCCGTGCTGATGGGCCTCCTGGAGAAAGACCCAGCGAACCGATTTCAGAGCGTTCAAGATGCGCTCGCGTCCAGTTTCCGCCAGCGGAATAGCGTTCGATCGGCCGATAAATTATCAAAGATTGTCGGACCCTGCGTCTCCCAACGACCTAACCGAAGCAGTCCGATCGCCCCAACGCCAGTCAAGAATTTCAGGCCTATCCTGGCCATGCACAGCAATATAATGTTTGTACTCCGCGTGTTTCTCCACCATCGCACGCCTCACGTCAGCCGCTGGAGTGGCCAGTCCAGGAACCCGGTCAATGATATCGCACACCAAGTGGAACCGGTCCATGTCGTTGAGCACCACCATATCGAATGGGGTAGTAGTTGTCCCTTCCTCTTTATATCCACGGACGTGCATGTTCTCGTGATTGGTCCGTTTGTAGGTCAGCCGGTGGACCAGCCCTGGGTAACCGTGGAATGCGAAGATGATCGGCTTGTCCTTGGTGAAGAGCGCGTCGAAATCCTGGTCGCTCAGGCCGTGCGGATGTTCGCTTTGTGGCTGGAGCTTCATCAAATCGACGACATTGACCACGCGGACTTTCAAATCGGGGAAATACTCCTGAAGCAACTCGACCGCAGCCAACGTTTCCAGCGTGGGCACGTCGCCACAGCAAGCCATGACGACATCCGCTTGGCTCCCGTGGTCATTACTTGCCCAGGCCCAAATGCCGATGCCGGCGGTGCAATGTGCGATCGCTGCGTCCATGTCGAGCCACTGCGGCGAGGGTTGTTTGCCTGCCACAATCACGTTCACGTAGTTGCGGCTGCGCAGACAGTGGTCGGTCACGGAGAGTAACGTGTTCGCATCGGGCGGCAGATAAATACGAACGATCTCGGCTTTCTTGTTCGCCACCAAGTCGATGAAGCCCGGATCTTGGTGACTGAAGCCATTGTGATCCTGCCGCCACACGTGCGAAGACAGCAGGTAGTTGAGCGAAGCAATGGGCTGCCGCCACGGAATCTGGCGGGTCACATCCAGCCACTTTGCGTGCTGGTTGAACATCGAATCGATGATGTGAATGAAGGCTTCGTAGCAAGAGAAGAAGCCGTGTCGGCCGGTGAGCAGGTAACCTTCCAGCCAGCCTTCGCATTGATGTTCGCTCAACATCTCCATCACGCGGCCATCGGGCGCAACGTGATCGTCGCCGCGAAGAATTTCAGCCGCCGAACAACGGTTCGTCACTTCGAACACCGCGCCCCAGCGATTGGAGTTCATTTCGTCCGGGCTGAACACGCGAAAGTTGGCGGGATTGAGTTTGATGACGTCGCGTATGAACTGACCTTGAACGCGCGTTGCTTCGCCGTTCAACGCACCGGGCGTTGGTACTTCAACGGCATAGTCACGGAAATCCGGCAGATGCAGATCCTGCAACAGCAGACCGCCGTTGGCATGGGGATTGGCGCTCATTCGGCGCTCGCCTTGCGGGGCGAGTTCCGCGAGTTCGCTGCGCAGCTTGCCCGTGTGGTCGAACAACTCTTGCGGGCGATAGCTCTGCAGCCACTCTTCCAAAATCTTTACGTGCCCCGGATGGCTCATGTCGCCCATTGGGACCTGATGTGATCGAAACGTGCCCTCGGTCGGTTTGCCATCGACTACTTTCGGGCCGGTCCATCCCTTCGGTGAACGCAAGATGATCATCGGCCACAGCGGGCGTGTCTTGAATCCGTTAGTGCGGGCCTCGGTTTGGATGCGCTTGATTTCGGCGACTACGGTATCGAGCGTGGCGGCCATGAGCTGGTGCATCTCCAGCGGATCGTCACCCTCGACGAAATGCGCCGTGTACCCGTAGCCACGAAAGAGTGCTTCCAGTTCGTCTTGTGGAATGCGTGCGAGTACGGTGGGGCCGGCGATCTTGTAGCCGTTGAGGTGGAGAATCGGCAGCACCGCACCATCGCAGACGGGATTAAGAAATCTGTTCGAGTGCCAACTCGTGGCCAGCGGCCCTGTCTCCGCCTCGCCATCGCCGACGACGCAAGCCACGAGCAGGTCGGGATTGTCGAACGCCGCGCCGTAAGCATGTGACAGGGAATACCCCAGTTCGCCGCCTTCGTGAATCGAACCCGGCGTCTCCGGCGCGACGTGACTCGGAATGCCGCCAGGGAACGAGAACTGCTTAAACAGCCGCGGCATTCCGTCCTCGTTTTGCGAGATGTTCGGATAGACTTCGCTGTAGGTTCCCTCCAGGTAGGCGTTTGCCACCAGTCCCGGCCCGCCGTGCCCCGGCCCGGTGATACAGATCACTTTTAGGTCGTGTTCGTTGATGACGCGGTTCAGATGGACATAGATAAAATTCAGGCCCGGCGTCGTTCCCCAATGGCCGAGTAGGCGCGGTTTGATGTGATCGAGCGTTAGCGGTTGCTTGAGCAGCGGATTGTCGTAGAGATAGATCTGACCGACCGAGAGGTAGTTCGCCGCGCGCCAATAGTCGTCAATCCTGCGGAGCAGTTCCGGGCTGAGGGGCTGAGCGTTTATTTTTGTTTTCATCGTTTAACTTTCTTTCTGTGCGCAACTGTCATGCTCTTTCACCACGGCTCCGGGCGGGTCGGCGGGTGCTCCGGGCGGCAGGTGTTCCGGCAATTCAAGACGGGCCACGCCAATCCGGCTGTCCGCCATCCCGTAATAAACGTCGATGCGGTCCGGCAGCCCGAGATCGTCGCGCCGGTCAATGCCGGTGGGGAACACGACGTTTGGGACGGTTCCGCTCCGTTCTTGTGGCAGCAGCGGCGTCAGCACAGGCTCTTCCGATCGGTGAAGGATTACGCGCGGATGCTCTTTCGAGAGCACCATCACTCCGGCCGAGTAGCGCAGATGATGCGCATCGCTGCCTGGCTCCGCGACTTCGCTCACGCCGTGGTAAACGATCAGCCAGCCATGTCGGGTGAGGATTGGTGGAGTGCCTCCGCCGATTTTGAGCATTTCCCAGGGCGACACTGGAATCGCGAGGCGATGATGCGAATTAAACAGGCCGGGATGATGCGATTCGGCACCCTCTAAGGGCATTGGGCAGTAGGAAATCCAGATGCTTTCATGATCGAGATCCACCAATCAGCACGCGCCTTGGCCGGCGGTGTCCTCGGGACGAGTGCCGCGAAAAAGCGGTCAATGGAGGATGGCCATCTGCATTTTTCCAGCGTGATTGGGGATGGCGACGGGAAAGACGCTGGCATCCTTGTTGTCCACATGCACAAAGTCGATGCCATGATAGTCTTCAAAGGTCGCCAACCCGAGCCGCTTCCAGTGAAACAAATCCTCCGATACCGCCAGGGCGATCCGTGGGCCGATCGGAGAATGCGCCGTGTAAGTCATCACATAGCGCCGCAGCGGTTCGACAAACGTGATCCGGGGATCCTCACAGCCGCCGCTGCCGTCGGCCCTCAGTTCGTAGTCCGCTTCCGGCTCCAGGGCGATGCCTAGCCGATCGACTCCGGTTGGATCGCCGCTATCGTTGAATAGGACGCGGGCAATGCCGATGCGCGAGTAATTGCCCCGCGCGACGAGCCGCGGAAACAGGTAGAGCTGACCATCAAGGCCACGAACGGCTGCCGGATTCAGGACACCTTCGGCCTCCTGCGCATTCCCCGCCTCCGGCTCCATGATCCGCCCAAGCCGCTGTAATTGAAAGTCGCTCATCGGCACTCCTCCTCGTAAAGTGTGGTGCGTTGAACGGCATCCAAACAAGGGCTGATCGCTTCGATCACCCATGTCGGGCTGAGAGTCTTTGCGTTCGTCATTGTTTTCATCGTTCAACGTTCATTCTGTACACAAAGTCCGAGGACGCGGATGACTGACCTTGCGATCATGAGTTCTTCGTCGGTGCGAATGACACGCACCGCGACTCGACCTGCGTCCGTCGAAATCAGCGAGGCGTTCTCGGTGTTGCGAGCATCGTCAATTTGGATGCCAAGGAAGCCGAGTCCATCGCAGATACGTGTGCGAATGAGTGGCGAGTTTTCGCCGATGCCGCCTGCGAAGACGAGCGTGTTCAAGCCGCCGAGCGCTGCGGCGAAGGAGCCGATCCACTTTTTCGCCTGATAACAAAACAGCGCGACGGCTTCCGCAGCTCGAATGTCTTCGGATTCCCGGGCGAGCAAGTCGCGCAGGTCAGAACTGATCTCCGAAACTCCCAGCAGCCCGGACTCGCTATTCACCATTTCCTGAAAGCGCGTTGCGCTCATTTGCTCGGTGCGCGCCAGGTAGGAGACCAAGCCCGGATCTAGGTCTCCCGATCGGCTGCTCATCACCAGACCAGAAGTTGGCGTGAAGCCCATGCTCGTGTCGATGCTCTTGCCGTCGCGAACAGCGGCCAGACTGGCGCCGTTGCCGAGATGGGCCAGGATCACGCGACCTTTCGTTGCCGCCGGGTCGCCGAGGCGCGCGAGTTCCTCCAGGAGGAATTCATAAGACAAACCGTGAAAACCATAACGGCGAACGCCCGCCGCCTCGTAGCGTCGCGGAATCGCCAGCAGACTGGCAACCCGCGGCATCGTGCGGTGAAACGCGGTGTCAAAGCACGCCACTTGAGGCAACGCAGAATGGCGTTGGCGGAATGCCTCGATCAACTCGATCTCAAGCGGCAGATGCTCCGGGGCATACGGCGTGATGCTGCGCAATTCATCGAGCAAGCCTGGTGTGACCTGCTCCGGCGCAGTGTGCGTCATCCCATGCACCACCCGATGTCCCACGGCCTTGATCGAAGCGAAACACTGCTGTGTTTCGAGCCAGTCCAGCAGAAAAACGACCGCCGAACGGCTATCGTCTATGTCGATAGTGCGACGATCCTGTGGTTTTCCGGTCGAGTCCCTGAAAGTCAGACTCGTACCGCTCAGGCCAATCCGATCCACTTTCCTATCCAGCCTCCGCCGCAGTGGATCGCATTCCTCATACAGCGCGAAACGGATGCTCGACGAACCACCGTTGAGGGTGAGGATGTGGGGCATCGGCTCTGCTTTCATCGCATCGCTCACAGCTTCACACCTTTCAATCGCAATGCATTCATAATGACCGAGACGGAACTCAGGCTCATCGCAGCACCGGCAATGATCGGACTGAGCAGCAAGCCGAAGAATGGGTAAAGCACCCCCGCAGCCACCGGAATACCCAGCGCGTTGTAGAGAAAGGCGAAGAGCAGGTTCTCCCGGATGTTCCACATGGTGGCTCGACTGAGACGGATGGCCTTGGCAATGCCGCGGAGGTCGCCACTCACAAGAGTGATTCCCGCGCTTTGCATCGCCACGTCAGTGCCGGTCCCCATCGCAATGCCGACTTCCGCTTCGCTGAGGGCGGGCGCGTCGTTGATGCCGTCTCCGGCCATCGCAACATGTTGACCTTCCGCTCGCAGCTTCTTGACATGGGCGACTTTTTCGGCCGGTTCGATCTCCGCTTCCACCGCATCCAGGCCGAGTTGCCGGGCTACGACGGCGGCGGTACGACGGTTGTCGCCGGTGAGCATGACGAGCTTCAACCCGAGCGCGTGGAGATCTTTGATGGCCTCGGCGGTGGTGGATTTGATCGGGTCGGCGACGGCGAGGATTCCAGCCGGCTTGCCATTGATGGCGACAAACATCGCGGTCTTGCCCTCCTCTTGAAGCTTAACGACCGAGGCTTCCAGCGGCTCCAGGCCGGTGATCTTTTCGTTCCGCAGGAAATCCGGTTTGCCAACCATCACCGCACGACCGGCGACAGTGCCGACAACGCCGCCCGCCGTCCTGAAGGGATGCCAGAAACGCCAATCTGGCACCCTTATCAGGGTGCTGAGGCAATTTTTTCAACGTATCCGGTGGTGGCGCTCTGCTTACCACCGGCTAATTTCTCGAACCGCTTCGCGGTAAAGCACACAATT
>JAYTAK010000452.1:0-1729 GCA_043737515.1 Candidatus Kuenenia sp.
GCACATTCGTTTAACCGCGTGGGCAACGCCCCGCGCTTCGTATTTCAAATTTCAAATCTCAAATACGAAATTTCAAATAGAACAATCGCGGCCCGCTGGGCACGCGGTTAAACGAGCCGATGTGATCCGCGTGCGATCTTCGGCTTGCGACTACAACTCTTCGTCCGTCACGCAGCCTTCCGAAGCCGACTTCACGCAGCGGATGTACTTGGCCAGCGTGCCGCGCGTCGCCTTGAACGGCGGAGCCACGAACGCCGCCTTCCGCGCGGCAAGTTCACTCGCTGACAGATCGACGTTGATTTCGTTCTTCTCTGCATCGACGATAATCCTGTCGCCATCCTTCAGCAGCGCGATTGGACCGCCGACCTGAGCTTCCGGAGTGATATGGCCGACAATGAATCCGTGCGAACCGCCGCTGAAGCGACCGTCGGTCAGCAATGCCACATCTGTCCCCAGACCGGCACCCATGATCGCCGACGTCGGCGTGAGCATTTCCGGCATCCCCGGTCCGCCCTTTGGTCCTTCGTAGCGAATCACAACGACATCGCCCTTTTTGATTTTTCCGTGTTCCAGACCAGTCAGCATCAGCTCTTCTGAATCGAAACAGCGAGCCGTACCGCTGAACACCAGACCTTCTTTGCCGGTAATCTTGGCCACGGCACCGTCCGGAGACACGTTACCGCGCATGATGCGAATGTGCCCACTTTCCTTGATCGGCTGTTCAATCGGATGCACAATCTGCTGACCGGATTTCAGTCCGGGCAGATTTTTCAGATTCTGTTCCAGTGTCTTGCCTGTCACCGTCATGCAGCCGCCGTCGAGAAAACCTTTTTCCAGCAGGTACTTGAGCACAGCCGGAGTGCCGCCGATCATGTGCAGATCTTCCATCACGAACTTACCGCTGGGCTTCAGATCCGAAATGTAGGGCACTCGATCGCTGACCTTCTGGAAGTCATCGATCGTCAGCGGCACTTCCACAGCACGAGCCATCGCGATCAGATGCAGAACGGCGTTGGTGGATCCGCCGGTCGCCATAATAATCACCATCGCATTTTCGAATGCCGCGCGCGTCATGATGTCCCGAGGCTTGATGTCCCTTTCCAGCAGATGCCGAATCGCAGTCCCTGCCGTAAAACACTCGTCGAGCTTCGCCGGATCTTCAGCAGGCGTCGATGAACTGTACGGCAGAGACATTCCCATCGCTTCAATTGCCGATGCCATGGTGTTGGCCGTATACATGCCGCCACAGGCACCCGCTCCGGGACAACTGCGACGCACGATGCTGGCTCGTTCTTCTTCGGTGATTTTCTTGCCGAGGTATTCACCGTAGGATTGAAACGCCGAGACAATATCCAGCTTCTCGCCCTTGAGTCCGCAGCCTGGCTTGATCGTGCCCCCGTAGATCATGATCGACGGACGATTCAAACGCCCCATCGCCATGATGCAGCCAGGCATGTTCTTGTCGCAACCCGGCAACGAGATATTTGCGTCGTACCATTGCGCCGACATCACCGTCTCAATCGAATCCGCAATCAGGTCGCGCGACTGCAGCGAATACGACATCCCGTCCGTGCCCATCGAAATACCGTCGCTGACACCGATCGTGTTGAATCGCATACCAACCATGCCCTCAGCCTCCACACCCTCATGGACTTTGGCCGCCAGGTCCATCAGGTGCATGTTGCACGGATTGCCTTCGTACCACATGCTGCTGATACCGACCTGAGCC
>JAYTAK010000453.1:0-4111 GCA_043737515.1 Candidatus Kuenenia sp.
GCTCGACTATTTTGGTGAGGCGCTGCATCTGCTGCGGACCATGCTGCAGATGGCGGAAGCGAATGAGTTGATTCTGACGGCGAGTGTGCTGCCGACCGGTGACGCAGGTACAGGCATTCAGCACGATGGCCTGCACATTGTTCCGCTTGAATGCACGCTGGCCGACACTGCTCTTGTCGCGTATCGCTGTCGGCGAGCATAGCCTATACGCCACCGGCGTGAGTGTTGCTACAATAATCGACGCCAGAATCGGCTGACGAACCTGCGTGCAGAGCGAGATTGTGATGACAACAAGCCCTTTTCCAGGCATGGATCCCTTCCTTGAACAGTTCTGGGGGGACGTACATGCCAGTTTGATCGTTTACATGCGCGATCAGATCAATGATCAACTTCCTGCTGACCTGCAGGCTCGGGTCGAAGAAGGCCTGATGGTTGATACTGAAGATTATTCGCGAAGAATCTATCCGGACATCGATGTGGTCGAGCGCCCCGAATCTGCGTTTGCCACTGGATCGACCGTGTCCAACGTGGCAATCGCCGAACCATGCGTCGTCGCGCTGCCGAGCGAACTTCGAACAGAGCGACACATTGAGATCATCGACCGCAACAGCGGAAATCGGGTTGTCACGGCGATCGAACTGCTCAGCCCGACGAACAAGAGCAAAGGCCCCGGACGCGATGCATACATCCGGAAGCAGCACGAGTATATTGATGGCGGCGTCAATCTGGTCGAGATCGACCTCATCCGCCAGGGATCATTTGTGGTCGCGATCCCTGAGGTTCTTGTGCCCGGTCACTGTCGCACGCCGTACATCATCTGCATTCGTCGAGCCAACAGACAGTCCGAAGCAGAACTCATTCGAGTGCCGTTGCAGGAATCTCTGCCCAATGTTGCCATCCCGTTGCGTCCGACCGATGCAGACATTGTGCTGCAACTTCAGCCACTGCTGGACGAGTGTTATCGCCGAGGTCGTTACGCATCCCTCGACTATACACGCTCGCTGACCCCGGAACTCAACAGCGCCGATCAGACCTGGACTGATGCGCTATTGCTGCAAAGAAGCCGCAAATGATCGGGCACGACGTTTTGACTGCTGGAAACACCTTATCCTCGCGGCGTGAATTCCTTGTGAATGCCGGTGGTGGTTTTGCCGGACTGGCGCTGGCTCAGATGTTGTCGCGGGACGCCACCGCCGATGCCGTGCAGCAGCATCCTCCAAAGGTCAAACGCATCATTCAGTTGTTCATGACGGGCGGTGCCAGCCCGATGGACACATATGACTATAAACCCGAGTTGGCACGACTTCACGGGCAGATGCTGGGGCCGAAGGAAAAACCTGAAGGGTTCGTCGCGCCTGCCGGGGCGATCATGAAAAGTCCGTTTGAATTCGCACAGCACGGCGAGTCAGGACGCTGGGTCAGCAGCATGTTTCCCGAACAGGCAAAGCTGATCGACGAAATGGCGTTCCTGATGGCCATGACCACGAAAACCAACGTGCATGGTCCCGGCACGTACATGATGAACAGCGGATTCCTGCTGCCCGGATTTCCGTGCATGGGAGCGTGGATCTCGTATGCACTGGGCAATCTGACGGACAATCTGCCGACGTTTGTTGTGCTGCCGGATGCGAAGGGATTGCCGTACAACCAGCGCGGCTGTTTTTCATCCGGATTCCTGCCCGTCGTACATCAGGGCACTGTGATCAATGCTGCGTCAATGCAACCGGTGCCGGATCTGTTTGCATCGTCAAAGTTTGCTTTTGCGAATCGTGACGGCGACGCGGAGGGACTCGCGTTGCTGGACAAAATGAATCGCCGTCACGCGGCACAGCATCCACATGACTCACGGCTTGAAGCGCGCATTGCCAGTTATGAGCTGGCCGCAAAGATGCAGCTCTCTGCCCCGGAGGCATTCGATGTGACTCGTGAACCGGAATCTGTTCACAAAAGCTATGGACTGGATGACACAGTGACCGAAGACTTTGGCCGTCGTTGTTTATTGGCAACCAGACTGGTCGAACGCGGAGTGCGGTTTGTGCAGGTCTGGAGCGGGCCTCAGGGCGCGACGGGAAACTGGGATAACCACGGCAATATCCTCACGGAACTTCCGCCGATGGCGAACAGCGTGGACCGCCCCATCGCCGCGTTGCTCCGAGATCTGAAATCACGCGGGCTGGACAAAGACACGCTGGTCATCTGGACGACGGAATTCGGGCGCACGCCGTTTGCTCAGGGAAGTCTGGGCCGCGATCACAATGGCGGCAGTTTTGTGAGCTGGCTGTGGGGTGCCGGAATCAAGCCCGGGATCGCGCACGGTCGCAGCGACGACTGGGGTTATCAAGCCGTGGAGAACAAGACGTATGGCTACGATCTGCACGCCACGATTCTGCATCTGTTGGGGATTGATCACGAGAAACTGACCATGCGGCAGAACGGGATTGATCGTCGATTAACCGATGTGCATGGACATGTGATTCAGGAAGTGCTTGCGTAAATGGATCTGCTCAGCAAACGTTGATTATGTGGTTTTTCTTAGAGCCAGTCCAAAAACTACTCCGTGCTTTTGGAGTTTGTTTTTCTGTTTCGGCCCAAAGGGCAAGCAGTTTAGATAGCCAGGGCCATCGGCCCTGGAAGCGAAAACAACCAGACGTCGAAGGCCCAACGGGCCGACAGTTCGATTCCGAATGATGGCCCAGTGGGCCGGAACAAATGGAATAGCGGGCAACACCATGCATCCCACGAAGTTGATTCTGGACGAGTGCTTAGAGGATTTCTTGCCTGATTTGTTGTTCACCCGCGAAGATTACCAAGCCTCTGTTTGCAGAAACCAGATCTGGCAGGAAAATGAGGGGCAGGAAAATTCAGACCACGAATTGAGGTCTTTCTGCTCTTCATTTTTCTGCCATCAATTTTTTTGCCGCATGTCTTCCTGAGTGAATGACAGCACGGTACTTGTGTCCTGACTTCGCCGATGGGTAGCGTGCCAAGCCTGCGGCAGGAAGCACGCATCGTTCAGGTTGGCATTGAAATGTTCGGCCCCATGATTCATTGATGATTGTGTGTATCCGTGCGAGGACTTTCAGGTACGGCGTCGAGGACTCTGCGAACTGTCTTCGTCAATTCGGCGATCGAGAACGGTTTCTGAATAAAGGCGGTGGTCAGCGGGCTTCCAGGTTCTGTGAGCTGGTCTTCATCACTGTACCCTGACAAAAGTATCACTTTGTTACTTCGCAGGTAAGGTTGAATCAGTTGCAGCATTTTTTTGGCGCCCATGATCGGCATGACAATGTCGGTCACCACGATATCAATCTGGTCCGCATGTTGACGGGCAATCTCGATGGCGTCAGCGCCGTTTTCTGCCTCCAGCACGGTATAACCACACTCGCACAGGATGTGCCGACTTAACTTCCGAACAGTACTTTCGTCTTCCACCAGCAGGATCGTCTCCCTGCCACCGGGAAACGGGAGGCTTCCCAAACGCGAATCGGTTGCCGTGGGTCCTGTCGCTGCCGGAAGGTAGACGATGAAAGTTGTCCCCTGGCCCGCAGTCGATTCGAAAGTAATGCAGCCACCGCACTGCTGTACAATTCCGTAAACGGATGCCAGCCCGAGCCCGGTTCCTTTCCCTGGTTCCTTGGTCGTAAAGAATGGTTCAAAGATTCGATCCCGAACAGCGATCGGAATCCCGCATCCATTGTCCTTCACTCTGAGGCTGCGGTAGGTGCCTTTCGGCAGATTGAGAATCTCACCTGCCTCGACTTCGACATTTGCCGTTTCGATCAGAAGTTGCCCCTGAGCCCCCATTGCATCACGAGCATTGATGCACAGATTGACCAGAATTCGCTCAAGCTGTCCGGTATCCATGCAGACACTGCCCAAATTCGGCTGGACACGGACGGTCAGTTCGAAGTTTTCTCCAATCAGTCGCCGCAGCATCTGCTCCGTACGCAGGACGGCTTCGTTCAGATCGACAATCTGAGCCTCGACAGGCTGTTGTCTGCAGAATGTGAGCAACTGTCGCGTCAGGTCGGAAGAACGCATGCCAGCACGCTGAATTTCTGTCAGGAACGGACTCCACGGATGGTCGGGCCCTGCCGAATTCAGCAGTAGG
>JAYTAK010000454.1:0-1724 GCA_043737515.1 Candidatus Kuenenia sp.
CGGCAATTCCGAGACACCTGCCGGAACGGCGCTTCGCTTGGTCCGGCCTACTCCGAAATTCAGCATTGACGTCGCACTGTTGTGGGTGACGCCCGACCGCAATTTATGGCACCGCAGGAGCAACCACCATGCCCGACAGTTTTCGAACGCGACTCCGCAGCGGCGAACGCCTGCTGGGCACAATGGTCACGCTGCCGACTGCGTCCACGGCGGAAATCCTGGCCGACGCAGGCTTCGACTGGCTGTTTATTGATGGCGAGCACGGGCCACTGGATACATCCGACATCCTTGGCATCCTGCAAGCCGTGAGTCATCGGATTGCCTGCATTGTACGAGTCCCGGCCTGCGATGAAGTCGCCATCAAGAAGGTTCTCGACCTTGGCGCGGCTGGGATCATCGTGCCGCAAGTCAACACCGCAGAACAAGCCGCAGACGTAGTGCGATACGCTCGCTACGCACCGGAAGGAAGTCGCGGCGTGGGACTCGCCCGCGCGCATGGTTACGGGTTTCGCTTTGCCGAATACGTCGCCAGCGCGAACGCGGACATTTCTGTGATTGTGCAGGCGGAGCACCGGTCAGCGGTGGACAATATTGAGGCCATCATCAAAGTTCCCGGCGTCGATGCGGTCCTGCTGGGACCGTACGATTTGTCGGCCAGCTACGGCAGGATGGGGCAAATTTCCGATCCCGAAGTGCTGAGCGGAATTGATCGCATCACGCACGCCTGTCAGGCGGTCAAAATGCCGCTGGGCTATTTTGGCATCTCATTCGACGCCGTGAAGCCATGGATGGACAAGGGTTATTCGCTTGTCGTAGCCGGTGTGGACGTCCTGTTCCTCGGCAACGGCGCACGACGCATGTTCAAAGATCTTCAAAGCGTCCCGCCGCAACCGTAATCCGATTTAGCCGAAATCGGCTTGCGTTTCGCCCCGGTGTTCCCGGCGATTTGGTTCATTCGGTTGTCCGCATTCGGTTGTGTCACTGCATCGCATGAAATGCGGACAACCGAATGGGGACAACCGAATGAAACGCACGGAAAACAAAGCAACGGTTCAGTGAACGATTTCCGCTGAATTGGCTGCGGTCGAAGACACCGATTTCAGCGAAATCGGGTTACTTCAGCAACTGCTGAAGCGCGGGTATCAATTCAGCGGATTCCAGTGAGGTCGAAATTACTTTTCCCTTGGCATCCACCAGCCAGACTGTCGGGCTTTGCGCGATGCCCCAGAAGCGGACAAGCGGGCTGTTCCAGGATCGTTGTTCTCCCTGAGTGAAAAAGATCTGCTGGCCGGGGACCTTGTGACTTTCCAGATACTCATTCAGCGTCGCTTCGTCTTCATCCAGTGCGACGCCCACCATGCGCAGTTTCGACGACGGCAGAGCCGTGCTGATTTTGGCCAACACCGGCAACAGCCCCTCGGTGAACTCTGAGCTTTCCGAATCCCAGAAAAAGATGACCGTGGGTTTTCCGCTGAAATCGTCGGACGATATGAAACCGCCATCGAGTGTCGGGCCTGAAAACTGCGACAGGGTTTGTCCGGCCAGTGCCATGCGACGCAGCGATGCAGTCGCTTCCTGTCCTTGATCTGTCGTCGCGAATTTTTCTGCCAGTGCGGTGTAGCACAGCCGCGATTCTGTCAGCAGCCTTGCAGACAGTTCTTTGTCCGTGCTGGCCAGCGCGTGCAGTTCGCAACTGCGTGCCGCACCAAACAGCAGACTCGCCG
>JAYTAK010000455.1:0-4101 GCA_043737515.1 Candidatus Kuenenia sp.
AAGAACGAGTCCCTGAAACGCCCCTCCACATGGAAGGAAGTCTGGGCAAGCCAGCACCAAATTACGCTGACTTCCGCTCTGGTGACCTGACAACTGTGACTTGCGGCACTGGATCCCCTAGTTTGATCAACGACGAAAATAGGTCGCCCTGCCACGCGGCGTTGGCCGGGTCGGACTCGGCCAGCCGCTGCGCGATGCGGAGCGACTCGCCGAAGAGCCGCTGGGCCTCGGGCAGATTCCCCTGCGCCGTCGCCAGATCGCCGAGCTTGTTGAACGACACCGACAGGTCGTGCTGCCAAGCGGCGTTTTGCGGGTCGGACTCGGCCAGTTCCTCCATAATATCCGAATCCTCCTCGAACGACTCCTTGGCTTTTGTGAGATTGCCCTGTTGCTCCAGAATTAGCCCAAGCCAACGGTGCGACAGCGCGAGGTGGCGCTGCCACTCGGCATTTGCCCGGTCGGACTCGGCCAGCCGCTGCGCGATGCGGTGCAACTCGCCGAACAGGCGCTCGGCCTCGGACAGATTCCCCTGCACCGTCGCCAGCTCGCCGAGCCTGTCGAGCGACACCGACAGGTCGCGCTGGGCTGTCATATCATCCGGAGCGGCGGAGACCAGGTGTTGAGCGATCTCGTGGGCACGCTGGTAGAGCCGACCTGCGGCAGCCACGGCGGACTTGTCGTCAAGTGTCGTTGCGCCCGGCACGTCAGTGTTGTTGGGCGTTCCGGGAGATGATGGCACAGATGTCTCTGACAGGCTGGAAGCCTGTCCCACGTCGCCGAGCTCCAGGATCGCATCTCCGAGTTCCATCAGTGCGAACATCGTGTTGCGGTCCACGGTGGACTTGCTGGCAAACTCGGTCGAGACTTGTTCCAGCTTCGGCAGCACAGTGGAGAGCAATTGCCGTCGCACGGCTGCTCCGCCCGCGACGTTGCTCAGGCTGCGTTGCAGGTCGATGATAACGGAGTTCATCGTCGAAAACGCCAGACTGCTTTGTTCGGTGGCGGCTTCGGCATTCTTGCGAGCCAAATCTTCGCTGACGATCGCCCGTTTCTCGTTTGATTCCGCCTGCTGGCGAGCGGAGCGTTCTTTTGTGTTCGCGTCGGCAAGCTGCTGGTTCTTGCCGGTCACAACTGCCGAGAACATGGACAGCCCTGCTACGGCCAGCAGGACACACGCCGCAGTCGTGCTGATGATCGCCGGATGATGTCGCATCCAGCGGCGGGCTCGAATGGCAATAGGTTCGGGGAAGGCGGTGACGGGTTCGTCGGCGAGGTAGTGTTCGATGTCGTCGGCGAGGAGTTGGGGCGATGAGTAACGGTCGGCGGGTTTCAGAGCCATCGCTTTCAGGCAGACGGCTTCGAGAGGTTTGGGGATGTCGGAACGAAAGGTTCGCGGCGGCGAGAAGCGGCCGGCCTGGACGTCTTTGAGAACCGCTCCGGGATCGGTGCCACGAAATGGAGACTGACCGGTGAGCAGGTGATACAGCGTGGCACCGAGACTGTAGACGTCGCTGGCGGGGCCGAGTTCTTCCAGTCGCCCGGCGGCCTGTTCGGGCGGCATGTAGGCGGGCGTGCCAATGGCACTGCCCATCATGGTCGGCGTGACTCCGCTGCCGGAGGACGGACGCAGGGTGGCTTCGTCGTCGATTCTCGATGAGTCATCGCGATCTCGGACTTTGGCAAGTCCCCAGTCGACGACGAGCGTCTCGCCATATTTGCCGAGCATGATGTTGCCGGGCTTCAAGTCGCGATGCAGCGCGCCTCGGGAATGTGCGTAGCTGATCGCCTGGCACACGTCGATGAACCGACCGAGCAGTTTGCGAAAGGCCAATGACTCGTAGCCCGGTGCAGTTCCTCCGGCTTTCCGCTCTCCGCTTTCGGCTTTCGCCGAATCGGTAACGGAACGCGCGGCGAGCGCCTTGCGGCTCATGTGGGACGTTGAATGAAACTCATCAATCGCTTCTTTCAGACTGTCTCCCTTGATGAATCGCATCGCGTAGTACGGTCGGCCGTCGTCGTACTGACCGAGTCCATACACGGGGACGATGCCGGGATGTTCGAGTCCGCCGGTGACTTCGGCTTCCAGCACGAACCGACTGCGGCTGTCCGAGTCGTCGGCGAATTGATTTTGAATTTCCTTCAACGCGACTTCGCGGTTGAGTTCCTCATCGCGAGCGACAAACACTTCCCCCAGCCCGCCCCGAGCATGAGGCCGCAGAATACGGAACCGCGATTCCCCGGACTTCGGCGGAATGAACGTGGATTTCAGATCCCGCCTTGATTGTGAAGCGCCATCGTCGGCACCTCCGCCAGCAATCACACGAACGCTGGCATCGATCTCGTCATCCCCCAGCCGCTGCAACTGTGCCTTCAACGGCCCAAGACTGCTCAGCACCGCAAGACTCTTCTGGGGATCATCGCCGTGTCGCTTCAGATGCCGGTCCGTCAGCCGCAGCAGCAGGTCGCATTCATCCGCGTCGATAGACTTCCGCTGCAACAGAATGTCGGCAAGGCGTTTTGATTTATCCTGCAGCCAGACCTGCACGCCCGCGATCAGATCTTCCCGCGAAACGCAGTCGTTCTGCAGGGCGAGGAATCCAAACAACAATTCACGATCTGCTGACATGATTAGCCCCTGACCATGACTCAATAACTTTACAGAGGCAGAACCTCTATACTATAGGCGATCTTATCTGATGAAATCCCTTCCAGTCCACCAAAGACGACCACTCCCGGCGGGGTGTTGATTTGAGGTGGTATAAGCTTCCAGCTTGTCAGGCTTTTAAAGAAGCCGTGCGTTTTCATGCAGCGAAGGCACGGTCGGGTCAGAAGTATTCGGGATGACAGGACGCTATTCTGCACCTCGGTCAGAGAATCATGAACTCTGCCTCGTCCCGGAGTCACCATCGGAACTTGCTCAGCGCGGGTTTCGAAACTGCGGTCGGAACATTAATTGGTTGCCACCAGAACGGCTTTCGGGAGAACTCACTGAATGGAATACTTCGATCGATTTTTTTCCCGCATCACCTGCAGGACTCTTGCGGGATGCCTGCTGCTGCTTGCTGTTGGCTGTCAGAAGCCGGCGTCAGACGCTTCGAAAACAGCGGCAGTCGCACCGGCGAAAACTACGCATCCGGTTTCTGAAGCCGATCTCAACACGATCGAATTGACGGAAGATGCCGTCCGCCGACTCGGGCTACAGACCGACATGGTGACTCTGCGCGCGATGCCTCGTGTGCGAGTCTATGGTGCGGAGTTGATGCTTCCGGCGGGAGCGTCCATTATTGTGTCGGCTCCGTTGGCCGGAACACTGCAACTCCAGACAGGAGAGGCCTTTCCGCAAATTGGTCAGCAAGTGACCGAAGGCGATCCACTGCTGCATCTGTTGCCGATGCTGTCCCCGGAACGCGAGGTGCTCACACCGGCGGAGAGGATTCGGTTTGCGGAAGCTCGCAATGCCGTCGCACAGTCGCAGAATGATGCGGATGCCCAGGTACAGCAGTCGATGGTGCAGGTGGAGGCCGCTCAGATCGCGCTGGAACGCGCCGAACGATTGCTCAAGGATAAATCCGGGACCATCAGAACGGTTGATGAAGCCCAGGCTCAACTGAAGCTTGCTCAAACGGCACTGGAAGCAGCAAGGACTCGCAAGCAGATCGTGGACAGCATCAGACTGGATGCGGAAGCGGGAACGCTGCAGCCGCTCACGATCAAGTCACCACTGTCCGGAATGGTGCGTGCCATTCAGGTTCAGAGCGGACAAATCGTCGCTGCCGGTGCGCCGCTGTTTGAAGTGATGAATGACAAACGGCTATGGGTGCGCGTGCCGGTCTACGTTGGCGATCTCGATGAGATCGACCCCGCAAAAGGCGCACGACTGACTCTCCTGGACGGTCGTCAGACCGATCATGATGTCGATGTAAAACCCATCGCCACACCGCCGACGGCCATGTCATTGGCGTCGACCGTGGACATGTATTTCGAACTGCCGAATCCCGATGCCGCATTTCGACCGGGCCAGAGAGTTGCCGCGCACCTGATGCTGAAGGGTGATGCAGAATCGATCGCGATTCCGTGGTCCGCCGTGTATCACGACATCTA
>JAYTAK010000456.1:0-1722 GCA_043737515.1 Candidatus Kuenenia sp.
ATCACAGCCTTCTTTTCCACATTGCAGAAGAGCGCGATCTTGTCGGTGTGTTCGCGACCAATTGGCCGTTCAGTTCGCACAATCAGAATGTCCGGCTGAATCCCGATTCCACGAAGTTGCTGCACGCTGTGCTGTGTGGGCTTGGTCTTGGCTTCCCGCGCGGCCTTTAGATATGGGACGAGCGTCAGGTGAATGAACATCACATTCTCTTTGCCGATGTCGAGCGGAATCTGGCGAATGGCTTCCAGAAACGGCAGACCCTCAATGTCTCCGACCGTGCCACCGATTTCCGTGATGACGACATCCACGTCCGGCGTGGCCAGGCTCAGAATGCACGCTTTGATCTGATCGGTGATGTGCGGCACAACCTGCACAGTGTGACCGAGATATTCGCCACGGCGTTCTTTTTCGATCACGGACAGATAGATCTGACCGGTCGTATAATTCGAATGCCGGTTCAGTGCACCGGACGTGAAACGTTCGTAGTGGCCAAGGTCGAGGTCCGTTTCTGAGCCGTCGTCCAGCACATAAACCTCACCATGCTGATAGGGACTCATCGTGCCTGGATCAACGTTCAGGTACGGGTCGAGCTTCTGCATCCGGACCTTGAGGCCGCGACGTTCCAGCAACATCCCGATCGATGCGGACGTCAATCCTTTTCCGAGAGAACTAACGACGCCGCCTGTGACGAAAATATGCCGACTCATAATGGACCTGCGTTCCTGTCGGTGGTGAAAGTCCAACGTTCGGAAAGGGCTGCTGACGGCGCTCGGCTCCGATGGGGGGCTTTGCTGCCACGGGGACACTGAAAGCCCCGTCTTTCAGGAAGTGCTTCATACAGGACAGACTGCCTGGCCTCAATGGAGCACGGCTGCATTCTTGCCGAACCAGAACAATTGGTCATACGATTCCGGAATTCCTGAACATCGCGAGTTTCGAGGAGTGAGAAATCACGGAATTCGGCAAGGCCCGGAGTTGTCCGTTAAAACAACAACGTGGGCGAAAGTTCAACTTTAAAGGCGGTCGGTGCTGAAGAATGGTGGGTGGTTTGGCGAAAATCGGGGAATGTGCCTTTGCGTTGAAAAAGGTGTCTGGAACTTTGGAGGCATCTGAAAACTCTTCAAAACCTGATGCCGGAGAGTTCCAGACACCTTTTTCAACCTGCTGGTTTCTTATACGGCCATGATTTTCAATAGAGGAAGCTCAAGAGTCGGAATCACAGTCGGCGGAGCGACTGAGCTACGTAGGCGATGTCGCTCCGCGACTCGCATTCTTGTCTCCGGTTCAGCCGAAAACAAATCCTGGTGGTTTTGGAAATCAATTTCCGTCCCTGATGATGCAGCAATTCCACTCCGAAATACGAGCGACACAAACCAATGACAACATCGATCTTTGATCTCAGTGGCGAAACCGCCGTGGTGCTCGGTGGCACAGGAGTTCTCGGCGGCGGCATGGCGGCGGCCCTTGCAGCAGCAGGTGCGAAGGTTGCTGTCGTCGGTCGCAGCGAAGAACGCGGCATGGCCCGAGTGAAGCAAATTGAATCTGCGGGTGGCACTGCCATTTTTCAATCGGCCGATGCTTTGGATACTGTATCATTGACCGAGGCACGCGATGCCATTATCTCCAGGCTCGGACCGACCACTATTCTGATCGCAGCGGCGGGTGGTAATCGTCCAGACGGCACGCTGCCACCGGGCAGCGATTTTTGCAAACTGTCGCGCG
>JAYTAK010000457.1:0-4100 GCA_043737515.1 Candidatus Kuenenia sp.
TGACGTTTTTTGCCGTCGCTGGAAACTGCGGCGTTGTCGATGCGGATTTCTGCCCCGACATCGCCAACGGATGTTCGAGTCCGTCCGCCAGCAACGCTGCCGTTGCTGTCGCCACAAACCCGGCTCCGCCTGTCTGCAGGAACTGCCGACGCGCGAGCGTTGAAAGCTGCTCAAAACTCATTGCATTACCTCTGATTCCGTTCAACCCGGAATTCGCCAGGCGGCGTCGCTTTTTTTACTTTTGCAGGTCAAGAATCGCCTGCGGCAGATCCTTATCGACCAGCCCGAGTACTCCACGCCCTCCCTGAATGCGATCATTCACGTCGAATTCGATATCCTCGCTGTCAATCTTCCAGAATTCTTCGATTTTCTCACGCGACAGGGAATTCAGACCACGAAACAAACGAAAACCCACGCCCCGCGCGGGATCGGTTGTGAACCACCACGGACTGCGGGGACGATTCGGATCGTAGGCTTTCCATTCCAGATCGTTCGAACCCAGGCGAGCGGACGAACGGCAGTCAGCCGCAGGAAATTCCCAGGATCCGCCGCGGACGACGCGAGGGTCCGGTTTGTCGGTCCGGACCCAATCGGCAGCGGCATTCAAAGGCTTGTCAGAAGAAGCATACGGTCCGTATCCATCAATACACCATTCCGCAACGTTGCCATGCATATCATAGAGTCCCCAGGGATTCGGCTTTTTCTGGCGAACGATCTTCGTCCCTTCGGCATTGGTGTTGTCCGCGAACCAGCCGTATTTGTCCAACTGTCCAGGATCTTCACCGA
Organism: Candidatus Kuenenia sp.; assembly: GCA_043737515.1. Classification (GTDB taxonomy): domain Bacteria; phylum Planctomycetota; class Planctomycetia; order Planctomycetales; family Planctomycetaceae; genus SXXK01. The sequence goes on from JAYTAK010000457.1 coordinate 787, forward strand.
ACGAGTAGGCCGTGCTGCTGCCGGCTCGACACGCATATTCCCATTCTGCTTCGGTCGGCAGACGAAACTGTTGCCCGGTAATCCCGGTCAGCCACTTGGTGTACTGCTTGGCGGCATACTGTGTCATTGAGACCGCAGGCTGCTTTGGGTCTTGTCCGTACTCAAACGTAAAGTCCGGTTCGTAGAGCGGCGTGGGAGCTGTAATCGCATCGATCTTGTTTGCATCGGTCACAGCCCGAATCCGGCGTTCTTCGAATTCCTTGAGTGACCGATATAATTCCATGAACAGTTTGTACTCTTCCCACTTCACTTCGCATTCGGCGATCCAGTACGGTTCCACGACGACCTTGCGCTGAGGCCCTTCGTCGTCTTTGCGGCCTGCTTCGGTGGCGGCGCTGCCCATCACGAACTCCCCGCCGGGAATGGGCATCATGCGAAACACGATTTCTGTTCCGGGGATCGTTACGTCATACGGAACCATCCAGCCCTGTTCCGTCTTCACGGCAAAACCATCCGCAGGTTTTTCTTTGACCATGCCTGGCAAATCGTCCGCGCTGGTGAAACCTGGATTCAGCAAAAGGCAGATGAGGGCGGTGATGCAACATCGAAGCATGAGATGCGATTTTTCGTTGGTAAGTTATTGGATTTTGCAACGGGGACGTCATGGAAATTATCAGGGGTGTACTAGTGCATTGTAAGACTTGTAAACCTGGGTCGGGTGGCCGGGGCTGGACTGAGCGAAGCGAAGGAAGCCCCGGGGTTTCGAGCTAGCGCTCTCCAACCCCGGCCACTCGGACACTGATTCAATTTCCGTCAGCAACAACGATCCGGGGTTTCGAGCTAGCGCTCTCCAACCCCGGCCACCCTGAAATTCAACCTTGACCTAGCTCAAGTATGGATTATCCTTGCGCCGTTCCCTGGATTCAAGTCGTTTCGGGAAATCCATGTGACTCAATTGCCAAACAGCATTGGCCCCAACTGGCTCAGATCCGTCAACAGGCGATCGGGCTTCTTTGCGGGATCTTTAAGCAAGGCGGGATCGACTTCCAGTCCGGATTTTTCAGCGACCAGCAGAGCCGTCTTCATACCGACGGCCCTTGCTGGAACAAGGTCCGTCGTGAGGCGACAACTGACATGCAGAATCTCCCGTGCTTCGACACCCAGCGTTCGCAGTCGATCCACAGCATACGTGTTCAGGGACCGCGACGGTTTTTTGACGCCCCGGTCGTGGGACAGAATAATCGTCTGCGGACGGAAGAGTTCATACAAGGGAGGCAGCGAACCCTGCACCGCCAGCGCACGCAAAGTCTGCACGAGCGTAAAGGACTGGCCGTTGGACAGAAATCCCTGCAGCAGTTGATTGCCGCCAATGTCCGTCATGGCCTGCACGGCACCCGCGCGCGCTTCAGTGCCTTGCAGGCAACTGTGGAAAAAATAAGCCACCTTTTCACTGAACTCATCCAGATTGCCGTACAATCCTTCGTCGAAGTGATACTCCTTTTCGAACAGCCGCAGAATGATGCTGCCCCAGGTTTCGACAAGATTCACTTCCGGCACGTCGCCTCGAGCGGCCCCCTGCATCGACTGACGCTCAATGATGCTCTTGTAGAGTCCGATCATGGATTGCCACGGCGGTCCCGGCTTGCGGTACATGTGATTCCACATGTTGAATTCGTGAATCGTCTTGTCGAGCGCAATCTGCAGCCGGACTTCATCATCGGGGAACAAAGTGAAACGCCCGTCGGAAACTCGCAGCAATGTTCCGTACACGTCCCACAGGACAGCTCGAATGTCCGGCAGAAGTTTGATCGAAGGCGTTGCCGGTACAGCCTTCGGCGCAGGAACCTGCGGCCAGATGAGTCGGCGTTCGTCCAGATGGTCAGCGTATTCGGCCAGAGACTGCGGCATGAGAGATTGGGACAAAGGATGAGCGTGACAGACTGTAAATGGTCGGCGGTTTATACAGTACGCTGCCGCGATTGTTTAGCCTCCACGCCATCGGCGTGAGTGCAGCGAGATTCCTGTACCTTGGACATTCTTGTCCGAGTCTTGACCAGATCGTGTCCCACTGCCATGACGCCGGAGATGTGTGCCTTTCTGGTTCGGCGAAGATTCATGCCACACGACGGACATGAATGTCCATCCTACGAGGGAATTTGCAACGCCGACGGCTGCTGCTGCGTCATACAGTGAAACGCTCCCAGCCCCCAGATCAGGTCAATGGCGTCCACGCCTGTGATTGTTCGATCCGGATAACAATCCTGCAGCAACTGCATGGCCGCATCGTCCGCAGGATCACCAAACGTCGGCACGGTCACGGCACCGTTGGCGAGGTAATAGTTGCAATAGCACGCTGGCAAACGATTGCCGTCCAGAAATTTTGGCCTCGGCATCACCAATGGAATCGGTTGCAGTGATTCACCGGCACTGTTGCGGCCCGCAGCGACCGCTTCGAAGTTGGCTCGCAGATCCGCAGCCTCCGGAGCGTCAGGATGATACGGGGCCGCGACGAGGATGCGACGTTCGTCCACGAACCTTGCCACCTGATCGATATGGCCGTCCGTGTCGTCACCAACGATGCCATGCCCTGGAATCCAGACGACATTTCGAGCCTGCAACCATTGCTTGAGCACGGCTTCCATGAATTCGCGTGTCGCACCGGCGTTGCGATTCGGATTCAGCAGGCAGCTTTCTGTCGTGAGGATTGTACCAGCCCCGTTGCCTTCGATCGCCCCGCCTTCCAGAATCAGGTTGGGCCGCAGACTGCGAATCTGCAGACGTTCACCAATTCGGCGAGCCGTCAGTTCATCAAGATCCCACGGCGGATACTTGCCGCCCCAGGCATTGTAGTTCCAGTCGATGATGACGCTTTGGCCCGCAGCCTGGGTATCCCTGCGACCTGTCAGGAAAATCGGGCCATGGTCACGGCACCACGAATCGTTCACCGGGATGTCAATCAGCTCGGGAACGAAACGGCTTCCGTGGCGACGGCACGCCGCATCGATCAGCGGACGAGCGGATTCCGCGACGCTAGCACCACCTGCAAGAACCCGCACCGGTTCGAAGCGCGCAATTGCAGCGACAAATTCCGCAAAGGCCGCAGGGATGCGTTCAAAGATGCCCGGCCAGGTATCCGGATTCACAGGCCATGCGACCCATGTCGCGTCATGCCGTTCCCATTCCGCTGGCCAGCGATAGTCAGAGAGTGTGTTCATTAAGGATGTCATTCAACAAAAAAATGTTTGCCACAAACCCCCCGGACGCGATCATGAACCGAATGTAGGGTGGGACCAGCGCAGCGCCGGCCCACGGAT
>JAYTAK010000458.1:0-4097 GCA_043737515.1 Candidatus Kuenenia sp.
GTGTGCCTAAATACCACGCAACTCCCCGTGGTCATATCGTTTCCCAGGTGGGTCCGTTTTCCGCGCCGAAGTGGGTCCGATTTGCATGCCGATCTCCAATCCACAAGATCGCTTATCGCTTTGAGGCTCACGCCGAGCCAAGGTTCAGAGTTTTTCGACGGCTTGGAAAGCGCTTTCAGGTTGAACGTAAGAATTTCACAATCATTTCGGGCATCCAGAGTATGACTAACTGTGTTCGACGAATTGCCTTCCAGGGCTGTATCGACCCATGTCTGTGCGAATCCGGCTTCATGCATCAACACGATTCGACCGAACTCAGCCATTTTTGATTCTTCATTCGCACTCAATGGAATTTGATGGGAGATCAAAACCTCCAGTGGCCATGAATCGATTTGAACGCGACGCAGGTTAAAAGTAGTGTCTGCCCAGTTAAAGAAGATTGCTCCGCGTTTACGGACGCGATGTGAGTAGTGCAAATCAATCTTGATTTCGGTGCTAGTCAGCAGTTTCCGTCGGCCAGACTTGTGGTCCAACTGGATTGAGAGGGAAAAGCGGTTAACGGGGCCAAACTGCTCTTCGCTTGGTGTCGGGGCCTGAGATACCAATCGACTCAGAACTACCGTCGGGGATCGTTCGAATCCAAGTTGGGATCGGCCCCAATCTTGTATGGTGTCACACAGCACCAAAAGTGCCGCCACTGGGTCAGCCGCAGCATCGACGACTGGAATCTTCGTGTTGTGAAAGGCGACCGCCCGGATCGCGGGTTGGAAGCGGTCTGGCAGCCCCGGCGCGAGCATTTCAAAAGACGCGGCAAGATGGCTGGCAGTGATCACTCCATGGTCACCGCGAACCAAGCTCTTGTCATTCTTGAGTTCCGGGGCGACTTTACTGATCTTGCCGTGCAGTGTCTCAACCGATTTCTGAACCTCCTTGACAAACTCACCGATCGCCGGTTCGTTTTCAAAATACTTGAGTAACGATAAAGTGCCACCAAGCACATCAATGCCATAGGCACTGTCGTGGCAGAGACTCGCGATCCACCATTGAGCAAGGAACTCCTCCATTGAAGCGGTTGGCCAAAACTCATGAGCCAGAGGTTTCTTTGCCTTGCCGGACTTGTCGCGATACGACGTGATTAGCACGTAGCCGATGAGGCACACTTCAATCGTGTGGAAAAAATGGTCTCGATACCGTTGCTTCAGAGTATACAGAGCCGATTCGCCCCGCAACGTTTGTCGCAAATGCCTCGCCATGGGAACAGCACGTTCGTCGCCCGCACATTCAGCAGTTCGAGGCCCGCAGTGAGGGTGCGTGGATTTCGGGATGCAGGCCTCCCGGACTCGTCGCATGCGGTTTTTGCGTGCGGAGCGGATGATCATTTTTGATTGTTGTCAGTCGCACGGCTGCACGGCAAAGTGGCTGCGTCGCGAAGGGGCAGTTGGGGCGGGCCGGAGTCGCCGTCCACGGAGGATGCGTGTCTGCGGTGCTGGCTCAACCCGGATTCAACAGACGGGAATGGAGGAGCCCGCCATGGGGGCTGCTGCCACAGAACGCTGGTCAGGGCGAGGGCCAGGGATGAGACACGGCGTCGAACCGCTGACAGCTTCGGAGCTTGAGAGCTTGATCAAACTCCGAAGGGCGCGCAGGTCTCCGGCGAATGCTTCACTGCAAATCCGGACGGGGCCAGGGCGGTCTGAGCCTGGATCTGACTTTGGATGCGACTACTGGTCGGTGTTCTCGCCTTTCGTGTCGTCGGGGTTATCACCATTCGTGCGAAAGCTGTTGCCCTGGATGACCATTGCCTCCCGATTTGAGTGCCAGTTCGAGTGTGCCATTAATCTGAGCAGTCGTCAGCCGGTTGATCATGTCGATCACTCGTGTGAAGCGCACCGTGATTCCCCGTTCACACGCGGTGTAACCCAGTGCGGTCATCAGATGTGTTTTTCCGGTGCCCGTTGATCCGATCAAAATGGCGCACTGATGCTGTTCGATGAATTCGCAGTCGAACAGCCGCATGATTTTCTGCTTCGGGATCCGTTTGGGGAATTCGAATTTGTATTCCGCCAGCGTCTTCAGCTTTGCCAATTTCGCCTGAAGAATTCGCCGCTGCAGAGCTTTCTGACGCCGCGACGTAATTTCACTGGCGACGAGCGACGACAGCACTTCCAGCATCGAGCTGTTGCGGCGAGCGGCTTCATCCAGAACCTCTCGATACGTCGCGGCGATCTGTGTCAGATTCAGCTCGATCAGATTCTGCAGCAGCAGTTCATGTAGTTTCGATTGACGATCACTCATGGTCGGTTTCCTCTTCAGATTGTCGATCCTGCAGCAGGATGGTTTCCACATAGGCCGCATTGAAGGTCAGCCATTGGTTGGCGCGAGCGATGGCCGCCACGACATCCTGTCTGCCGTAGAGATGGACCAGATTGAGCAGTCGTCGCAGGTGGACCGAGGTCTTCACTGGCTGACGCCGCAGCTCCAGATGAAATTTGCGGGCTTCCTCACCGAGCGCATCGAAGGCATCTTCGATGTCACGAGCCCGCACGCGGCTTCTGAGCTTCAAAGCTTCGAGGCGATGGTCGGGCAGACAGATCAGCTGATTGCGGTCGTAGCTGCGGGCATGACACGCCGCGACTTCACCGTTGGCAATCACACGCACCTGCGTGTCGCTGGCCCGAATCATCACCGTGGTGTTCTGCAGCTTTGGAGGAACCGAATAACGATTTCCGTCGAAGTGGACGCGCGCATGGGAACTCACGATCGCCGACACCACTTCGTCAGTATCGAACTCAAATCCTGGCAACGGACGCAGGACACCGGACTCCTGAGCGAATCGATCGACCGGTCGCTGCCGCGTCGTGTGATGCAGCCGAACGTTGGCGACTTCATCGCGCCAGGTGACGGCGAGTTGCTGATAGTCGTCCCAGCTCACCAGTTCGTCGTCCCGGCCGGCCAGCGCATTTCGTTTGACGTACCGGACGCCGGCCTCGACGGTCCCTTTTGATTCCGGATCTCTTCGCTCGCAGGCAATTGGTTCTAAACAGAAGTGGCCGCACAGTGCCAGAAATTCCGGATGCAGACACGCACTTCGGCCCGAACCATTCAGCACGGCGGCTTTCAGATTATCGAAGATGATCCGCTGCGGACTGCCGCCAAAGAACGTCAGCGCATTTACGATCGCGCGGTAGAATTCCGCCTTTCGCTGCGACAAAGTGAATTCGATGTAGCATAGTCGGCTGTGACACAGCACCGCCACAAACACGGACACCTTTCGCTGCGTGCTGCCGATGCGGATCTGACCACAGTGGCCCCAGTCGATCTGCATGGCCTGCCCGGGCTCGTACTCCACTTCCTGGTAAACACGGCTACGTCGTGGTCGGACCTGACGGAGATAAAGCCGAGTTTCCTGCCGCGCGAAACAGATCACCGAGCGACTGCAGACTGCCTCGTCGATGCAGGACCGGCTGCGGCAGCGAGAGCACCTGAGTCAGCGGTCGCTGCCACGCGATCAGATCATGCGTGACCAGTTCGGCGCGTGCATCGGAGACCGCCTTTTCCGGCAGCCTCAGACGCACGGCGATGGTGGAGTCGCTGTAGAACGAGAGCCCCTGCTGATCACTGACCGCCGTGAAAAAGAAATACAGCAGGATCGCGTCACGCGAGAGTCGCGCGGCGTAGTCTTGCAGGAATCGACGGTCCACTCATGAAAACCCTTCGTCAGGCGGGCGGCGGACGCGATTGGGAAGCAACAGTCATTTCTGGATTCTGGACGTCATGAAAAATGTCCTCCTTTCGGTCGCCCAACGGTACTAAGAGGCTATCCGTAAAGGTTTCCCTTGTTTTTCAGCGGTTTCGCAACCTTCTAGAAGCGGGCTATTCTCTTGTTTTGCTAATGAATTATTAAAAACGTTGCTTTGGGAGCAGTTTGCCGCCTCAACGAAATCAATGAATTTACTGCATTTCTTTTCGGATAGCCTCTTACTTCTGGAAGATGCCGATGCTGACCGCACTGCTCTCGCGTTTGAAACAGAACTGCGGCGCAAGAAACACGACACCTACACCCGGACGACGTCGAAATGTCGCCGCAAATGGCCACG
>JAYTAK010000459.1:0-1720 GCA_043737515.1 Candidatus Kuenenia sp.
CTTCATTTCCGACAGAGACTGCCCCGGCAGATTGAACAGGAGATCCGCTGACGCAGTCATTCCGCGAGCATGAGCGTTCGCGACAACCTCGGCAAATACCTCTGGTCCGCCGAAGGCCAGGCGGCCCATTTGTTCCAGACGGCTTCGTGAGAATGTCTGCACGCCCATGCTGATTCGAAAATGGCGCGCAGCCAGTTCTTGTGGCAGTATGTCGAGCAGCAATGGTTTACGGTTCAGGAAATAGGCAGGCACACCTTCCAGTGTGACCTCAGCCTTTGCAAGATTGAAAACTTCATTGAGCTTGCGACACAGATTCCGAAACGGTATGGCTGGCGTCAGATTCGCGGTCCCTCCGCCGAAATACAAACCATGGATTGATCTCCCCATCAGGTGTGGAGCCGATGTCGTGCGGGATTCGATCTCTCGAATCACTCCGTTGACAACCGCAGCTGCCTTCAGCGAACTGAATTCCTCATGCGGGAAAGTACAAAAGCCACAACCCGCGATTTTGGGATTGCAGAACGAGTGTGGCAGGACACCGACCAGCAATTCACGATCGGGATGATGCCGGGGTGCAAACCTTTCGTCAGGAGTATCACTCATCTTTCGGACTTCCTCGCTGGCAAACGGCATGGCTGCTGCCAGCGGAAAGCCGTGCAACAGGCGGTGCCGCTGCGGCTTGCTCATCCGATGGTGCAGAAGTTTCACGCATAGTCGTGATCGGGCGTCGGACGCGGCACCAGCAGAGTATTCGGCTTGCAGTAGCATCTCAGGTCTCCTTCTTTGACTTGGTGGAATTAAGGACTCAGATGCACGCATAGCGATCCGCGTGCCGAAGGCTGTAAGATCGGTGTAAGTGGTTATCACTGAATGAGATGCGTCGTTTTTTCGTCAGCAACTCACAGTATGCGAGTTGAAAGACACCTGCAAAATCTGTAGGCTAATATGCAATTTATGTAGAAAGCATTCCGCGTTGAGATCGAGAACATCCATGGCCATTCTTTCGAGTCGGGATCTACGAGTCGCGGATGCGATTGGCCGGATTGGCTACTGCAATCCGTTTCTGCCGGAGCGACTGGCGCTGGAGCGATCGGCTCTCGGGGCGGAGTTTCACTGTGCGGACCCGGTCATCAATCTTCCGCCTGATGCAGACCTGAAAACGGTTTTCCCGAACTTTGCAGCACTGCGAGAACGAGCAGAGGTTCTGTCGGAGAAGATGCGTTCACGCTTGCTGGGTGGCACGACTCCCACAGAGCGTGAACTTCGCATCTATCAGGACATGGCGATGTACCTGCTGTACAACCGCCACATGGCCTATCTGGACAAAGTGGCCACGACTCCCGCGAAACTCGCGAAGACCGAGCAGAAGGCTGCGGCGTGGAACGATTTTCAGCGGGATTTCGACTGGTACCTGCAACTTCCGGGATTTCCGCTTCCCGCACATTTTGAGGCTGGACACTGTTTTGCCGTGTTCTTTCAGATCCAGCGTGCGTTCAATCATATTTTCGAATGCATCATCGGACGCTCGATGCCGATTGCTCGTCTGCGCGCCGCCGTCTGGGAATCGATCTTTACTCATGACATGAGCCGCTACGCGCGAGCTGTTTACAAGACCATGGGAAACATTCCGACACTGATCACCGGGAGTTCAGGAACCGGGAAGGAACTGGTCGCTCGGGCGATCGGAATGTCGAGGTACATTGAATTCGATCAGCGCACT
>JAYTAK010000460.1:0-4096 GCA_043737515.1 Candidatus Kuenenia sp.
CACACATTGATCGCCATGAATGCGATTCATCCTGAAAGGATTGCAGAGATTAGCCGGTGGTCGCCGACAGGCGCACCACCGGTAAAGAAAGCGTGGTGCCACGCATCCCGATCCTGAAGGGATGCCAGAAACGCCAATCTGGCACCCTTATCAGGGTGCTGAGGCAATTTTTTGCAACGTATCCGGTGGTGGCGCTCTGCTTACCACCGGCTAATTTCTCGAACCGCTTCGCGGTAAAGCACCCATTCACAACTACATCCTTCATATCACCATGCCGGCCATCGACACCACGCGCGCACTTAATTTGTCGGTGAACCCGATTTCCAGTGCCCGGGTGATTGACACCCAAAATTCGCCTCAGACCGGGAACCAGTTGTGCACTGAAAACCGGGAAGAACTGATTCGACGAGGAAATCACTGTGCCATCCGCTGCGTTCAGACTGGTCACGAGTCCCGAAGTGAAGACAAACAGAAAGCGGCCATCGCGTTGGATGTCTGTCACTGTGTTCGAAGCACGAAACAGCTGCGTGCGATTGGACCCGTCCGGATCGAAGCGGTAGACCACTTCTCCATACGCCGCATAGGTTCCGGATTCATCCACATAAGCCGCTGTGAGATGTCCGATTCTGCCAGACAGCACGACCGGGGCCAGCCACGTTCCCTGCTGCGAATCGAAACGCTGCACTTCTGCCGAACTACGGCTGAACAGCCAGGCCGTATCGCCGATCCGTACGATGGGCAGAATACCGGCATACTGTCCGTCATTGTCGAGGATGGTTGCCACGGTCATCGCGGATGCCGAAGCGAAATCCGGATCACTGACTGCGGCGTCGGCAGCGACCCGGATCAGCACGTTCTGATCATCATCCGCGATGTCATTTTCCAGACCCCGGACATAAATCGCCTGCGGCACGTTCCAGTTTTCTGGAGTGAACGTCACTGTCTGCGGAGACACATGAAGCTCATTCGGGGATGACGTGGTCACCCTGAGCGTCACATTTCCGGACGGCTGAGAAGTCAGCGCCACGCTGAAAGGTTGCGGTCCTCCACCTTCCGATACGACAAGCCCGTGCACAGTCTGATTCAGTAAAACTCCATGTGTCTCGGATGGCTGGAGTTGAAGTCTGTGATTTGTGATCCGAAACTGAGGAATTCCGAAGTCGTCCTGAGTCATGACCAGGAGTCTCTGACCCGAGAGGTTTTTCAGAGCCACCGGTTTTCCAGACAAAGTCAAAGAACCGACTGGAGCAAACGATTGTGAATCCCAGGCCTCGAGTTGAGCAACACCGACAACTTCCCGAATGGTGAAGAGCGACGTGGTATTCCAGACAGCGTCCCGAAAACTGACTGGAACAGATTCCGGTCGCAGTTCATTGGTCTGGGGTCAAACACGTTGCCGGAACCGATCGGCACGCGAAGGCCATCCGGTGAGATTCTCAATGGCTGAGGATACATGAGCTGGAACTGACGCTGCAGGTCCACGAGATCTCCGATAATACCCTGCGAACTGATCGGCTCATGCACGACATTACCCGGGGAAGCTTCGTCCAGAAGAAATACATCGACTGATTTGCCGGATTCCAGACGTACTCCGCGGAACGATACCGGTAATCCGCGGAACTTGTCTGCGTTCCGGCGGCATCGAACACATAATGACTTGTCGAGGAATAGGAGGCGCTGGCAACCAGAAACGGACCGGCGGTCGCCAGTCCCGACGGAGTTTTCGGCAATGCGGCAAACGATGTTTCTGAAGACACACCCGACAGGCTGAACTGCGTGATCAGACCGGAGGAATAGGCAAAGTAGATCTTGTTATGCACGGACGAATACGACATGAAATCCGGTCGACTCGTCAGACCGATGGAAGTGCTGTAGGTCCGAGACTGTGGATTCCATTGGAAGACAGTTCCCAATTCGCGATCAAAGAGTAACAGTGTTCCGTCGTTTGCAGTTTCAATGCGTTCGGTAATAAACGCCTTCCCGACTGGATCAACCGGTGGCAGTGGCACGGGTGCCTGAAAGCCGGAGATTGCGGCCACAACCACTTCGTACCCATTCAGGGAAGTCGCTGTAACCGAAAACGCATAGACTCGGTCCTGCATCACCAGGATCTCGGCTGGAGCGAGATTCAGTTCGAACCGATCCACCGGCAGATACGACGAAGAATGCCGTGTCAGTGATTTTCCGCTCCGGGTGATCAGAGTGCCGTCGCTGGAAAAATCCAGGTCATCTGCCGTCGTGCCCAGAGCCCGCGAGTACCGCAGATTTGATGTCGTGTAAACTACCCCCGTACTGTCGATCAGGTGTGTCCCGTCTGGAGAAATCCAGTGCTCTTCACCGATCGCGAAATCACCATGGTGACTGCTGCTGACAAGCCTCTCAAAGGTTCCGTCCTCTTTGTACTTGAGGGAAACAATACCTCTTGGAATCAGGTTGCGTCTGGAACCCAGCAGTAGATTCCGGTTGCTGTCCAGCACCGAACTGTCGAGGGATTCCGAGTCGGTCAAAGTAGAAATGACCGAGTGACTGGTCCTGTTCAGACTCGTCATTCGGATCCCCTGTTGGCCGAGTGATTGATCAGCAGAAGATTTCCGTCCAGATGAATGTTCTGGACTGGCTCTGCCACTGACGCAACCAGCCGTCGGTTTGAACCATCTAAGCTGAATTCGAAAACATCGTTTCCGGAGGCTACGTAGACACCACGGGCATCGACGTCGAAGACACTGATTCCGCCGGAATGTCCCTGCAACAGAATCGGAGACCGCCAGCCAGATCAAATCGTTCGACTCGCGGTTCAGCTGCATTCGGCAGAAAGGCGATATCTCCCAGCCGAACCGGGGATGTTGCCAGCAGCGTGCGAACCTCCAGTGTTTCCGTGGTCCGCAGTGGAGTTCTGCGTCTGCGATGTGGTCTTGAAAGGAAACTGAGGGTGTTCAGAATATCCGACAGTCGAAATCGCATCAAACGCTCGTTCAAGAGGGCGAATTTTTGAAGAGTATCGGCTCCACTGGTAAGTTGCGAATCAGTGTAACAAAGCCCGGGGCGCTAAGGCGATGGGCGATTAGTGGAATCTTTGCGGTCTTCTCCTATTCCATGTTATGGTTCCTGGATGCAATTATGCGGACGCGACTTGAGTACGACCACGAGTACCGACGTTGGCTGAGTAGTGCGACAGAACCAGGATCGCGATCAGAAACTCGACCCGGATGGTGCCGGTCAGCAAGAAATCTCATAGCGGGATGAGTGTGGCTTCCACCGCAAGAGGCTGGAGGCGAGCCAGAGTGCTGTCTAAAGAATTCTTGCCACCACGGCTCTCGCGGTTTTCCAGTCTCTTGATGAACCAAAAAAGGGATGAACCAAAAAAGGGTCAGCGACGGTCCTGAATAACGTCAATGACAGATTCGAAAAAAGACTCTCGAATTCAAATTCTGTGCAGTGTATCGACAGGGGTGTTGGATTTTTGAGGCATGGGTTTCAGTGTTCGATGGTGTGTTGAATTGGGACTATCGACTGAGTATTCCGGCCAAGGCTGGCGAAACGGAGTGTGGCTCGGTTTGCATTCAAAACAGTGGGGACGCAACCACAGGCCCATGCCCGCCAGACTTCACGTCGCCAGACCCAGCCCCAGCATTCCGCCGGATGCCAGCGTTCCCGCAGCGAGCAGCTTTGTTTTTCCTCAGTTCTGCCTTTCCGACGCATGTCGCACTTCGTATCCTGCTCCTGATGAACCAAACGGATTGCATAGAACTGTTCCGGAGATTGCTCGATGTCCGACACACCCCTTGAACTGCGAATTCAAACGCTTGAACAACAAATGCAAGACGTTCTGCAAAGAATTCAATCGTCATCGTCGCCACGTTCTGTCACAAAGGACTGGCGGAAAAGCCTTGGTATGTTTGATGATCATCCATTGATGAAACAAATCGACAAAGCCGGACAGCTTGTTCGTCAGCAGGACCGTGAGCAGGGTGCCGCATGATTATCCTGGATACCGATCACTTGACGGTGCTGAAGTAGGCAGAGACGAACGATTCATGAAACTGGCACAGCGGATGGCCGATTCTGTCGATCTGGATTTCGCCACGACTGCAATCAC
>JAYTAK010000461.1:0-9379 GCA_043737515.1 Candidatus Kuenenia sp.
GGATCCTGCAGCACTTGCTGCGGGAACTGTCAACTCTGGCATGAGATCAGTTTTGACTGGTGCGTCTGCCTCTGTTGTGAATGCAACTACAGTTTCGACCGGCGAACCATCCGGGGTCAGAGGTTCGTCGTTGAAGATCAACGATGCCAGCACAGTTGTGTGAGCAGAGTCCACAAAGCCCTTTGGCAGCTCAGACGAAGCGATCACCAGATCGACTGACGCACTCCAGTCTGTGATTTCACCCATCGTGCTGACGGCTCGGACCCACACACGATATGTGCCCGCCGACAGAGTTGTCGCCGAGGTAAATGTCGTGGTTGTCAGATTCGGCTGGTGAATCACACGTACGTTGGCCGCGTTGTTGACCCACAATTCATAACGTTCCGTGCCCAAAATCGTCGTCCAGCTGAATTGCGGTTTGGCAGGAGTCCCGACGGTCTTCGCACTGGTGATCTTCGGTGGCAGGCCGATGGAAAATGTACTCGGGGCCGACCAGGCACTGAAGGAATTTCCGCTCTGTGCTCGCACCCACATGCGATACTCACCGGACGGAATGTCTTTTGTTGCCGTAAAGGAAGTTGTGGTGACAAACTTGTTGCGCAGGACAACCACGTTTGTTCTCAGGTCTGCGACATAGACATCATAGCTGGTGGCACCGGTGACCACAGTCCAGCCAAAGGTTGGTGTGGTGTCAAATGTTCCGCCGCCGACAGGTTGCGTGATCGCTGGTGGAGCCAGAACCGTATGCGTGGTCGGAAGACTCCACAGCCCGGCTTCCTTGCTGGAATTCAATCCGCGAACCCAGATCTTGTACGTTCCGGACGGAAGATTCTCGGTCGAAACATACGAAGTTGTACTTAAAGCTGTCATACCAGAGCGGTTGATGACGCGATTTTGCCCGGTCGTCAGATTATTGACCCAGACTTCGTACTTAACGGCATCCGGAATTGCGGACCATGTGATCGTCGGGAAACTACTGCCGGCGATGATCGTGGTTGGCGACGGGGAGGTAATTGTGGCAGGAGTATTGATGAAGAAGTCACGCCCAACGCTCCAGAATCCAGGCGCTTCCAGATTGTCGATCGCACGCACCCAGACGCGGTAGCGTCCGATCCCCAGGTTTTCCGGTGGCACGAATGAGTTTGTCGGCACGTTGACATTGCGGACAATTTGAGCGACATTGGTGGTGAGATTCGTGATCCAGACGTCATATCGTAAAGCACCACTCAGAGCATTCCAGGTGATCGTCGGTTTTGATTTCGGTGTCGTTGCCGTCGGACCAGAGAGTACCGGTGGTTCGTGATCCAGAACTGCGACGCCAACTGTGCCGTTCACATAGCCAGCCGAGGTTGCTGTGACAGTGACGTTCTGAGTTCCATCCAGAGTGGGATCATTCACAGCGTCAATAAAGAATGTGACGCTGGCCTGGCCCGCCGGAATCGTGACCGTGGCGGGTACCTTGAGTTCCGTTTCGTCGCTGCTGGCGAGTGCAACCACAAGTGCCTGTGCGAGATTTCCCGTGTTGCTGCGGCGAACTGTTCCAATTGCTGCTTTGACGCCTGCGTTTTCGAGGAAGGACGACTTATCGACCGTGATCGTCAACGTTTCGTAGTCGGTGATCGTAATTCCCAGATCACCCGCCGTAATCAGACTTCCGGTCGCAAGGATATTTGAACTACGCGTGCCATTAAGGATCGCGTTGTCGATGATTCCGACCGAGAATGTCACTTTGTCCAGTCCGCTCGGAATTGTCACAGTCGCCGGAACGCTCAGCCCTGGGCCACTCGTCAGATTCACAATCATCGCGGCTGACAAATCCGTCTGATCAACTCGCGTTACGGTGACGCTGAACGAACCGCCGTTTTCAGCAACGGTGGTTGTGGTCGTCGTCAGTTTTAAGACCGGTTCCTGGTCCAGCACGTCGATCACGACAGCGACTGGATTACCGTATTCCGGCGCGGTACCCGTGATTGTCACCATGACGTCACCGTCAGTAATCCCGTTGTCGATGGCATTGATGGGGAATGTCACCGACGCCTGATTGGCCGGGATCGTCACTGACGCCTGAACCGTCAGCTTATTCGTGTTGCTGCTGGAGAGCGTGACGATGTACGGCAACGAAATATCGGTGTTGAACCGAGTCAGAGTTCCTGTCGACGCTGACGCGCCGGATGATTCAGAGACGCTGGACTTGCTGACGCCAAGCGTGAGGGTTTCCTGATCGAGAACCTCAACACTGTCATTGCCAAGTTCAAATCCTGGAGCATTACTGTTCGCCTGAATGCCAGCAATCCTCGTGCCGTCCAAAAGCATATCATCGACTGCGTTGAGCGGAATCAGGATGTGCCCCTGATTCGCGGGAATCGTCACCGTCGTTTGCTGCAGGCTGATTTCCCCTGGATCCCCCGTCAACGACAGAGTGACGATTTGCGGGGCAAGCCCCTGCGTTGCAATGTTCAGCGACCACGAGAACAGCGTTCCAAAGTCCTGTTCATTGTCGTCCGTAATCTCAAGTGTCCAGATACCAGACGGGTTTTCTCCGTTCAGGTCTTTCAAGAAGCCTTCGGGACGGAACTTCCCGGTGTAGGGGGCAACTCCAAGAAGAATACTTCCCACGCCGCTGTCGTCAAACGTCGTATTCGTCATGAAGTCTTCCTGATCGCGCAGGTCCGTCACCAACTCAACACGAGTCCTGATGAGTTTTACCTCGACCTTAGGATCAACTGAAGGATCCTGGTGTTCGGGGCCAATCAGGTAAATATCAAGGTCGTCAAGGAACTGGTGCGTCAGGCTCAGCGTGACATTGACGTCGCTTAGCCGGGATGTCTGTGCCGGTACGGTGATATCCGAGGTAGTCTTGTCTGAATCGAGAATCGTCACAGGTGTCGTATTGGACAGCGTCTGCGTTGAACTAAAGGGAAACGGACCGTCAACGCTCGTCCGGAATACCCGGACCTGAGTAACTCCGTTTCCAGCCACTTCTGAGATCTGATTGGCAATGATGTCAACACCAAGTGTCTCAGCGTCCAGCACGTCAATTGTGTCGGTGCTGTCCACATAGCCGATGGCAGACGCCGTAATTGTCACAACCTGAGTCCCGTCGAGAATGTTGTCGTCCTCGGCATCGAAAAACACGGTGGCGGACTGCTGCCCGATCGGAATGATGACCTGCAGGGGGACAGTAATCTCGGTCAAATCGCTGCTGTTCAGCAGGACAATCGCTTCTCCGGCGGGCAGCGTCTGATGTCGACCAAGCGTAATAAATGCCGGAGAGGCACCGGCACTGAATGAAACAGGGGCCGTAAGGGACGTGTTCAACTGGATCACCGTTCCGTCACGGCTGGTCAGCAGGAGCTGACCTGTGATATTCAAGTCGATATCAATCAGTTCAGCCACGCCAGTCACCAATGAATTCAGGATAGCCCCGGAGTTGCTGAACTGGTACAGCGTACCATCTCGTCCAGCTCCCCATAGCGTTCCGTTGGCAGCAACTGCGAGAGCATTCACAGGATTTGCAACATTGAAGAACCCTTCCAGTTCCATTGTCGATGGATTAAACCTTCCGACCGCAGTGCCAGCGACATCCAGGGCATAAAGCTTATTGTCAAGACCTGCAGCCACATCCCGAAATCGGTAAGGTGTGTTTGTTAATCCGGGGATGTCGTCACCCCCGATTGCGAAGACACCTTCCGGTTGCGTCAGCGTGACATCGACGAAACGCTGGAAAACGCCCGACCGGTTGAACACTTTCAACTGGCCACCGATGAACTCACCAACGTACACCTCTCCTGCCGCAACGCCGACACCGTACTCGGTTGAGGAAAGTCCGGTATTCCATCTGGCCGTCACGACACCGGAAACCGGGTTAATTTCGTACATCTCGTCGCCAAACGTTGACGTTACCAGCAACCGGTCAGGCCCCGTTATGCCGGCAATTCCTCCGGAAATATCAATATTGTTCAGGGTACCGACATCCAGCGTATTAACCACCCGCCGCAGTTGCGGGTCATACACTGTGATTTGATTATCAATGAAATCGTCTAGCGCATAAAGAAGACCATTCAGCCACGCCAGCCCATCCCAGCCGGAGTTGCCTCCGAGCTTGTGAATATCCTTTACAACCCCGGTATCTGCATCCAACTGATAAATCTGGTCGTTGTTGATTCCGCCTGCCAGCAGCCAAAGATTGGTTCCGTCGTATGCCAGCCCGTTGTTAAAGCCAAAATTCGAGGCAATTGGCATGGGAAGAGTGTTTAGCGTTGCACCTGTGATGGGATCGACTTCCAGGATGTTGGCGTCGAACACATCCTTCACAAACAGCCGGGAACCAAGTGACTTGGTACCAAAACGCGAAATCGCACCAGTCGTCAGGTCAAGACGTACAACGCCGAATGGATTGCCGGGCGTACTCTGCATGTCGGAAGCAAAGACATACTGACCCCATGAAGCAATTCCGCCCATCGCTGGATCGTTGAGGTCGGTTGTCAATCCGGGGATTTGAAAATGTTGCCATGTGTCGGCGATCGGATTATAGATCGAAATGAATCCATTTGTGGTGCCGTTATAAACTGCGATCGTCCCGTTCTGAAGCACGACAAGATCATGGGAATTCTCGCCTGGAGGCCGAACACCTGCTGGCCACGGAATGCTGGTCGTTGTGACAAGTATGCCGTTGTAGTCATATCGAAGCAGGTTATCGCCCAACACGACAAACGTATCGGGCGGAATGGAATCCGTATTGCTTCGGGTTACGGTGAGTGACGCTGCGCCGGGGCCGGCGTCTTCGCGAACAGAAGTTCGATCGATCTGAACGGAGAGCGTTTCGTGGTCAAGGACACTGACGACCCCTCTCGCGGTCCTCAGCCGACCCGCGATCGTCGCAGTACCTGTGAGCTGGACAATTTGCGTTCCGTCCAGCAATGTATCATCCACGATGTCGATCGGGAAGGTGACCGATGCAATTCCGGCTGGGATCGTGATCGTCGGCGGCAGCAGGATTTCCGTCAGGTCACTGCTGGTCAGAGTGACGATCAGTGGAGCGGCAATAGAGGTCGTGGTGGGCCGTTTGATTGTCGCCGTAGCTCCGCCGACACCCGCGTTTTCCGAAACCGGGTTGGGATTCACAGTAAATTCAAACAAGAGACCTGGCGGCAGGTCGAACGCTTCGATTACGTTATTCGACGCGGCACTTCCGCCGTCGAAAGCACTAAAGCCAATTCCGCGTCGAGCGAATGCGGTCCAGATAGCAACTTCGTTATCGCCACCTGTAAGCGCAAGGTCCGCGCTGAGCATGGCATCACGGAAATCGACGTATGTTGGATTCGCAGGCTGTAACTTGAATGCCTCAATGAACACCTGCATGAGCTCGGTGTTACCGGCTCCGCTCGCAAAGTTATAGATATCCGGCTCAAAGCCTTTGCCGGTGATCGACGTTCCATTCCCGTTAATCATCAACCAGTTCAGGTCCCACAGCGTGGCCGCAATGATCTCGCCGTTCGGGTGCGGAAACGTAAACGCATTGAAATACCCATAAGTCTTTGGCGAGATCGTCATGTCAAAGCTGTATGGAAAATCCCGGATGCCGCCATCGGGATCATTCAGCGGATTTCCGAGTACGTAGTTCCCTGCGGAATAAGCGCCGAACTGCGTGTCGGATGCCTTCTGCACCATCATCAGTCCCAGAAAATCGCTCCAGCCTTCGCCCATTCCGCGGCTCTGTGCCAATTGCAGCGCTCCCGAGTTGGCAGGGCCGCCCGTCAGTCGGTTGCTCAGACCATGACCGAATTCATGCGCGATGATAAAGCTGTCCATGTCACTGTCACGAGTCGGTGACGTGAAGGTGAATTCGTACATTTGCATACGCCCGGGTGTGCCATCCGGCGGAGTTTGAAAATTCGCGTTGTTGGTTCCTGACCCGTCCAGAGAGTCCGCTTCCACCTGGTCTGCGCCAGCGCCCCCATTGCCGTAATTGTTATTCTGGAAATTCCCCGAGACCTCGTCGAAGCCGTAGTTGTACAGGACATCGTGGATCACGTTGTTCCAGTAGAACAGATTGACGGTCGCAGCACTTTCATTCGCTTGAGCGCTCTGTCCGGGATTAAACGGGAAGTCAAACAGCAGACCTGCACCCCCGTCCGGTCGCGCGCCGCCTGTATTGTTCGCATCCTTGTCTTCCTGAGCGTTGACGTTGTTGCCTCGCGTGTCTGTGAACTCTGCACCTGCCGCGCCGTTCGTGTCGTGCCATCCAAACGGTGATGCGTTCGCGGCTCGTAATTGCGGATCTACAATCAACGATGTTGGACGTTCCAGAGGATTCTCAAAGGGAATTTCAATGCCACGATACGAAGCCTGATTGACCCAATCCTCCAGGTTCAGAATCTTCCCGGTGCTGGCGCTCACTGCGGCGTCATACCAGCTGCTGCTGTCTGTAGTCTGAATATTCAACAGCCACGCCAACTCGACCCTGCCGTCATTCTGTGGCACATAGCGCAGTGATGCAGGAATCTCTGCGGCCATCGAGATTCCTGCTGACGTAATTACTGTTTCCCGCGAGATTGATGTCGTGTTTATCGACACGACCTGCGGCGTTCCTTCGTAAGTCCATCCAAGTGAAGCGACGATCGAATTCAAAGCCTGAATTGCCGACAACTGCGGAACCGGTGCAGGAGTATTGGTCCCCACGGATGGCACGATTGAGGAACCGACGTTGATGACCTCGCCATTCCTCGCAATGTTGATATTGAGATTGGCATTTACAACCGGAAGGCCGTTCACCACCTGCTGAAAATAGATGTGAGTCACCTTCGAACCTGAACTCTGGTAGTTGTTGGTCACCCTCAGCGAATCGATATCTTCGACCGTAAGTCCCAGCGCGGCTGCGTTATCTTGCAGGTAGCCCTTCGCAATATCAAGCGGAGCCCCGGAATTCGGCCCAGTCAGAAAGTCAGAATGAGCCTTCAGATTGGTATGGGGAGCAACCGCCTGGTAATCCGTAAAACCGTTTCCCAGTGAAGTGGATGACAGCAACTCGCGGGATTCCAGCGCTTCACTTCCCCACAACCCGGAACGGTACCGACTGCGTCCGCTTTTGGAACAATTCTGCCGGGCGACAAGAGACTTCAATGATTCAAGAAACGCATTCAAACCGGAACGGTGTCGTGGCATGGGTTACAGAACCTTGTTCAGAGAAATCTAATCATTCCATCACACGTTTCGAACGATCTGAATCAAAACGTGGCACATGAAGACGGATAAAGAGCAGGGATGACAAATTGAAGTTGAACAACTGACCAAAGGCAGGTTGTACGAGATTGACCAGACTGAACACTTTACCGAATTCAATTCGTATTTTGAATCCTCGCCGTAGTGATCGCAATTCGGTATACCAAGCTGTTTACCACGGCAACCCGATCTGCTGCCATCAGCAACGTGATCGAAATGACAAACGAATGTTGAAAGTTGTTTGAAAGCGAGTTTCACAGAAAAACACACGACTCAGATGCATTTGACGCTAAAAGGCCGGACTTCTAACGCGATAGAGGTCAAATTACCACGTTTCGTGAACAAAATCGCCCTATCATGGGAGCTTGAACCTCCCAACCGCAACCGCAATTCCACTGAATCACCGGTTGTTTCAGCAAAGTATGACTCTGGACCACTACGGCGCAACATCATTGCGCAGAAAAACTGATACTCCCGTGCATCGCATCGGAATCCAGCGGCTCTGACAAACAGAAAATACAATGAACCCCAAAAACCTTACCCAAAGTCCAGTCACCTGGCGAAACTAGGTAAACCTGAACGCCCCAAGGTCCCAAGCCCTGATGAAACTGCTCATCGTTGATGACGAACACGCTGCTCGCTACGGCATGGCAAAAGCTCTGCGAGCGGATGGGCGTACCATTCTTGAAGCAGAAAACGGCAACGACGCGATCCAGATGATCCGAGACCAGGCTCCGGACCTCGTGCTGCTGGACCTGAATATGCCGCAACGTGACGGGCTGTCGGTCCTCACAGAGCTGCAAACGCTGAACTTGCCGTCGCCGCCCGAAATCATTGTGATCACCGCCAGCGACACAGTCGAAACGGCAGTCGAATGCATTCGCCGCGGCGCGTCAGATTTTCTGTCCAAACCCTACGACGTCGATCATCTGCGGTCCATCGTGAGACGTTCTGACGATCGTGTTCAGCTTCAGCAGAAAGTGGCTCAACTGCAGCTGCAACTCGCCGACGAATCGGGGCTGGGACCTTTACGTGGCATCAGCCGTCCCATGCTGAAACTATTCAGTCAGATCGAACGTGCCGCAAGAACTACGCTCCCCGTCCTGATTCGCGGTGAGAGCGGGACGGGCAAAGAATTGTGGCCCGCGAATTGCACGCCCGAAGCGATCGCGCCGCGGGGTGTTTCATCGCTGTTAACACAGCGGCCATTGCGGAATCGCTGATCGAAAGCGAACTCTTCGGGCACGTCAAAGGGGCGTTTACCGGTGCCGATCGCGCTCGGGAAGGCGTATTTCGGCAGGCGGACGGTGGCACATTGTTCCTGGATGAAATTGGCGACATGCCACCGGCTGTCCAGACCCGGTTACTCCGTGTGCTGCAGGAAAACGTCGTGCAGCCGGTCGGCAGTGAAGAACTGATCGCTGTCGATGTCCGCGTCATCAGCGCGACACATCAGAACCTCGAAGAGGCGATCGTCGAAAAAAACTTCCGGCAGGATTTGTACTATCGTTTGAGAGGCATCGAACTGTCGATCCCGCCTCTGCGCAGTCGTCAGGAGGATATTCTGCTGCTGGCGAATGAGTTTCTGGGGAGCGACCATGCCTTTTCCAGCGACGCGATCAAATGCCTGCTCCAGCACTCGTGGCCTGGCAATGTCCGGGAACTCAAACAACGCGTGCTGTCTGCGGTGGCGATGGCGGAAACTGAACGAATTCTGCCCGGTGATCTGGGGCTGGCGATTCAGAAATACACAGAATCTACAGACATTTTTGAGTGCTACTTCGATCTTCCGCTCACCGAGGCTCGCAATCTGCTGCTTGACGATTTCGATCGCGTCGCAATCGAGCGGGCGTTAAAACTGGACGACGGCAACATCAGCGCCGCAGCTCGCAGACTGGGAATTCACCGCCAAAGTCTGCAACAGAAAATGAAGTCCCTCGGAATTACTCAGTGAGCATTTTTACAGGCACTCTTTTCGCTCGCTCGCCACCGGCGAGCGAGCGCAAAGAGAAAGGAGAGAGTGGGTCGTCGGGTTGGTAGCTTCTCAGTCGTCGCTCCGCCGGGGCGAGTTGGCTATAGTCTTTGAAGTTGGTATATCAAAAAAAGAGGGGATGCCTCGAAACTGGTGTTTTTCCCGCAGGCACCAGAAAAAAGAAGG
>JAYTAK010000462.1:0-4094 GCA_043737515.1 Candidatus Kuenenia sp.
GGCGCAACAGCGCAACTGCCGGAACCACGATGAGTGGAAGCGTCATAAGTAGTGTTGACAGCAGACCGCTGCGAGAGGAATCCATTCCCGCTCTTCCGATCATTTCGAGGTTCTCTGCTACTCCAACGAGCAGATTCTGCCGGAGTTTAGAACAGACCACCGTTTGCCACAATTGCAGTTTCAGCAGCAAAAAACGCCGAAAAAAAATGATTCCACGGATTCTTAGACTGGTTGATGTCGCTGAATCACGCCTACACTTCCTCGCTCTGAAAGGAACATTTGCATTTTGCAGACTGCACAATAAAAACTGCCAGGCGTATGATGCTTCGGGTTCACTTTGACTGATGACGACTGGATGCAAACAGCGATTGATAGGAAGTCTGCACGGCATCCAGCGTCCGGGCGATTCAATAAGCAACGTTTTACTGCGGCAGTTTTCGCCGAATTAATACTTGCCACCGCAGACCGGAATTAAGTTTCAGGAGCACACACATGGTTCGGGGTTCATCTTCGTTGAATTCACAGGTTTCACGTCGTCACTTTGCGGCGAGTCTTGCTGCCATCAGTATGTTCGGAATCGCCGGACAGTCGATTTTCGCCGTGGAAGAATCACCGAAAGCGACCGAACATCCGCTGACGCCGGCGCTGGGTCACGCCAAAACGTGCGTCGAAAATGTGCAGAAGCTGAGTGGCTATGGATGCACGTTTACCAAGGTGGAGGTCGTGGGGAAACAAACAATTTCACAGACGATCAAAATGAAGGTGCGTCACGAACCGTTCAGCGTCTACATGCACTTTGAAGAGCCTCACGCTGGTCGCGAAGTGATTTTTGTCGAAGGCAAAAACAACAACAACCTGCTGGTGCATGAAGCCGGCTTTGCGTCCCTCATCGGCACTCTGGAACTGGCACCGAACAGCGGTCAGGCGATGTCCGAAAACCGCTATCCGATCACGCGAGCCGGCATCCAGAAACTGATGGAGGGTGTGATCGAACAATGGGAAGCCGAAACCAAATACGGCGAGACGGAAGTCAAGTACTTCGAAGATGCCAAAATCGGCGACATGAAGTGCCGCGTGATTGAGAGTTCTCATCCGCAGCCCCGCAAACAATTCAGATTTCATATGACACGCGTCTGGATTGCGGAGAAATCCGGTCTGCCTGTGCGACTGCAGCAGTTTGGCTTTCCCGCCAAAAGCGGCGCGAAGCCACCGGTGATTGAGGACTACACGTTCACAGACATCAAAGCCGAAGTCCGCCTGACGGACCGCGATTTTGACACTAAAAATCCCAGCTACAACTACTAACGCATGATTGTCGAATCATCGTTGACAGAAACGCGCCGCATCGTGCGTGCTGCCCGGCAACAGGGTCGCTCGGTCGGCTGCGTTCCGACCATGGGCGCGTTGCATCCGGGACATGTCAGCCTGATTGAGAAAGCGAAAGGCGACTGCGATTTCGTGGTCGCCACGATCTTCGTGAATCCGACTCAATTCGGTCCCGGCGAAGACTTCACGCGTTACCCCCGTACGCTGGATGCCGATCTGGAAATGTGTCGCGCGGCGGGCGCAGATCTGATCTTCATTCCACCTGTGGCCGCGATGTACGCCGCATCGGCGCAGACCATCGTGCGGGTCACAAAACTGGCGCAGGTCCTTGAAGGAGCACATCGACCGGGACACTTCGACGGCGTGTCCACGGTCGTCTCCAAGTTGTTCAACGTCACAGAACCTGATCGCGCGTACTTCGGCCAGAAGGATTTTCAGCAGCAGTTGATCATTCGGCGGATGGTTGCAGACCTTGATCAGCCCGTCGAAATCATCACCTGCCCGATTGTCCGCGAAGCAGACGGCCTGGCGATGAGCAGCCGAAATCGCTACCTCTCCGTCACTGAACGGCAACAGGCGGCGGAGCTGTTTCAAACCCTGAAACTGGCAGAAACCCTAGCGGAAGAATCCACGCTGACACCGCCTGAGATTGCTCAGAAAATGGTCGACCACTTGAATTCTGTGGGTGGCATCGAGGTACAGTATGCGGTGATCGCTGATTCCGGGACGCTGGAATTGCTCGCTGAGCGATCAGATTCCGCCGTTGCCCTTGTCGCTGCCAGAGTTGGTTCGACGCGTCTGATCGATAACCAAATCCTGCGGTTCCGCTAACCCCCGCAACTCCGCTATCATTCGGCAGGTAACTCGTATTCTCACTGGAGATCCTGCCGCTATGCGGAAAGTGCTGCTGCGTTTTGTATTTGACAATCTTTGGCAATGGCAGGCAGTGGGCAATGAATTGCATGTCGGCGCAGCGTGGTTGATGTTGCTGTGGGTGGCAATCGTGGGAGTGGCTTTCGGCGTGATGTACGCCACGTCAAAGAAGGCTGCGGAATCCGCGATGTCCGCAGGATTCTGGCTCATTGTTCCCGCCGCTCTGGGAGCAGCATGGTTTCTGAAACTGCCGATCGTGAAAACAGGCATCCCTGTTTTCGGTTATGGGATGATGATGTTTGTCGGATTCTCGACAGCAACATGGCTGGCGTCGCGGCGCGTCCGTGCGATCGGACAACCACCAGAAGCCATCTGGGACATGATGATGTGGGCTCTGATCCCTGGTCTGATCGGGGCGAGAACCATCTATCTGTTGCAAAACTGGAATAAGATTTTCTCGGGTAAACAGGGAACGGATCTGCTGTTGGCTGCATTTGCACTGTGGGACGGCGGCATCGTGTTTTATGGCAGTGTGATCGGCGGCATCATCGGAGTTGTGGTTTACTGCAGGCGTCGAGGCATAAATCCTTTGGCCATGCTTGATATCATTGCTCCATCCATGTTTGTTGGTGAAGGCTTTGGACGCATCGGCTGCTTTCTCTATGGCTGCTGTTACGGAAGAGCCTGTGACCTGCCGTGGGCCGTACGATTTCCACCGGACAGCCTGACATTTGAGAAGCTCGCTCCGGAAGGCCGAATCATCGAGAATCCACTTTCCACAATTTCGCTGCATCCCACTCAGCTCTACAGTTCCTTCGCGGCGTTTGCCCTTGCCGGGATTCTGGCATGGTACTTTCGCCGTCGTCCGTTTGACGGAGCGGTTCTGGCACTGGGCTGCATCATCTATCCCATCAACCGCTTTGTGCTGGAATCGCTACGTGACGACGAACCCACCCGCTGGGGCACACCCTTCACGTTTTCGCAACTGATCAGCATCGGACTGCTGATCTCCGGGATCGGTGCCATGTATTATTTCTCAACGCGTGGGAAGCTGACTGGAGTTTCCGCATCGACCTCACGCGAAATTCGATAACAGAATGGCTCGTTTAACCCCTGCGCCGGGCAGAATACTCCTCTTGAACAGTACTTCCGACCTGCAACTGATCGACGCCACGCTCGCCGGAGAAACGCGCGCGTTTGATGAGTTGGTCCGGAGATATCAGGATCGACTGGTGCATAGTCTGGAACATGCACTCGGTTCCCGCGAGGATGCGCTGGACGTAGCACAGCAGGCTTTTGTGCTGGCGTGGAGGAAACTGAGTTCGTTTCGTCGCGAGGCTGGTTTTTATTCATGGCTGTACCGGATCGCACGCAACGTCGCGATCAGTCGGATGCGACGCCCGAAAATCAGTTCCGGGTCGCTCGATCATCTGCAGGAGGCCGCTGGATTTGAACCTGCCGACGAGCATTCTGAGTCCGCTCCGGAACATGCGATGCTGCAGGCGGAGCAGATCAAAATGGTCCGGGCGGCATTGCAGGAGATCGCGGAAGAGTTTCGGCAACCCCTGGTGTTGAAAGAAATCGATGGATTCTCGTACGAAGAAATCTCGCAGATCATGGACATCCCGCTGGGCACAGTCCGCAGTCGTATTTTTCGTGCACGCCAGGAACTGATCGCAAAATTGCAACGGCATTCGAAGGAGCTGGAATAAACATGGGCCAGGGATCTGTCGTTGCAAATTCGGTGATCGTTGCGTTCAAAGTAGCCGTCACTCTCTGAGTGACGTTGGCCCCCGTGGCGGATTCCCCATGCAGTGCTTGAAGTAGGCCGGACCAAGCGGAGCGCCGTTCCGGCAGGTGTCTGGCAATTGCCGGAACGGCGCTGCGCTTGGTCC
>JAYTAK010000463.1:0-1718 GCA_043737515.1 Candidatus Kuenenia sp.
GAGCCGTCGGACCTCAGCCAGTGATTCAAGTAACCTGGTGGAGCCGCCCGTATTTGTTCTGGATGATCAGCGGTACGCTTGTCGTGATCGGTTTGATCCTGCGTCGCACGTCTTGGGAGAATCGCATTACGCTGGCCTTGCTGGCCGCGTTTGCCGTCGCTTTGTTTTCGTTGAGTGGCAGCAATGCAACACCGCAATACGTCGCGATGGCCTGGCCGGGGATTCTTGTCGTGGGTGGCATCTGGTTGACCGGATTGCTCATCGGCCAGCGAAATGGAAACAATGGGAACGATGAGAATGATGGGACGCCAACGGTCACGACGGTTCCAGTGAAGCCGCCCGCGTCACCGCCGCCGTCAACGACCAGCACCGGACATGTACAAGTGCCGCCCGGAACCGTAGTGCCCGCTCCTGAGGTCATAAAGATGATGGATGACCTGATGGGAGGTGGCAAGTGATCCGAAATCTCAAGTCTCAAATTTCAAATCCTGCATCCGTCGCACTTCTCACCTTACTCACATTCTTCACATCGCTCCCATTGGTTTCCGCGCAGGATCCGCCTCAACCCAACGAGCAATTCATTCCTGCCGATCAGCTCGACACCGTGTTCGACCGTGACCGGCGTGGCGTGATGATGAAGCGGGAAGAATTCCTCGCGCTGCTGGAGCAGGCTCGCGCGAACGCGGGGAGCGAAAACATCCCGATTCCGATCATCACTCAGCAGGCAAAGATCACCGTCACACCGGGAGATCAACAGGCCACGGTGTTGATGGAACTCAAGATCCGGCAGTATGCCGAAGGCTGGCAGATGCTGCACCTCCGAGCCGGAAATCTGCTCGTAGAGAAATTCGAAATCGACGGACAGCCTGCGCTCATTGGACGTGATCCCGCCGATCCAACGGCTCTGTATTTTGCGCACGAAAAGGTCGGTGAATTCACCGCGATCGTGACCATGTCCACTCAACTGGCCACGCTGGGCAGTGACCGCACGGCGGCGTTTCAGTTGCCAGTGGTGCCAGCGGTGCAGCTCACGGTCAGTTGTCCGGCGGGACGACATCTGCTGGTGAATGACCTGAAACTTGATCGACCTGCCGATGATGATGCGGTCGCGAACTACGTGGTTCCCGTCGGCAATGCCCCCGACGTGCGGCTGCGCTGGGTGGTGCAGCGGAAAGACATGGAAGCGCAGACGCTGGTATTTGTCCGCACCGATGGACAGCTTCAGGTGCAGAAAGAAACGCTCCGCTGGGAAAGTGATTCCCGCGTCAGTGTCTTCGGCGGCACGATCAACAAAGTTGTCGCACGAGTTCCGGCAAGGCTGGAAGTGACGAGTGTCGAATCGACGGGCCTTGAATCATGGACTCTGGACGACGATCCGGACAATGCTGGCCACACACGCGTTACGTTGACGTATCGACAACCCTTCACCAACGATCGTCTGATCAAAATCAAAGCAGTCGCGGCAGCCGGTGAAGGTGCCATGCAGAAGATCCCGACGCTGCAGTTTGCTGAAGTCACGGCGCACACGGGTCGATTGGTAGTGACGCATGAAGACGGCCTGCGACTGGTGTCTGAAACCGGCGGCGGCGTGCGACGAGTCTCCGCAGCGGAACTGGGACTCTCGACGGATGCGTCCGTGTTTGATTTCTGGTTGCAGGAGTTTGAACTGCAGGTCGCCGCGAAACCACGCGATCGTGAGCTGTTTGTCGAATCCAGCG
>JAYTAK010000464.1:0-1714 GCA_043737515.1 Candidatus Kuenenia sp.
GCGGCTGAGCCGGAAGTCGTGATCGGGGAACTCGATGGCCCCGTCGGAATTGCGATCGCCAATCTCATGGGTGATCAGTCGAAAGGCCATTCCAAAGTCTTCGCGATCCTGAATTGTGATGTCCAGGTGCGGCCGGTAACGGTGATGGTCAGCAAGGTGACGGTGAAGAACGAAAAATACACCAACATCCTGATGGGCACCGTGCAGGCTGCAATCGCCAACGGCGTCCTTGATGCGGTCCGCGCGGGCGACATCCCGAAGGAAAAAGCCAACGACCTTGGCATCATCGTCTCCGTCTGGCTGGACCCGGCGGTGATCACAGCGGAAGTCGATTACGAGATCCTCTTCCGCACGCATCGCACCGCGATTTCGAAAGCCATCGGCAAAGCCATGCGAAATGAACCAACGATTGACTGGTTGCTCGAAAACCAGGACAAGGTCACTCACTGCTTCCACCAGATGGCGCTGGATGGTGAAATTTGAATGACAGGAATGAGAAAGAATTCGTCGTTGCTGATGTGGCTAATGCCGACATGAACGATCAGAATCCATATTCCGTGGGAACAGCAGTCGTTGGGTCGCCACCACCTGAACGCAGATTGGTGACATCCGAAAATCTGGAATACGCTGGCAAGCGAGTCCGATGCTGGTCACCTGCAGTCCTCCCGAGGATTTGTGTGCTCACGGGAACCACCGACGATCTCGTCATGCTGACTCGAAGATTGACGAGGCAGGCACAGATTCAAATCTGGGGGCCGGCAACCTTTGCGCCGTTCTGTCTTGTCGGTCTTTGGGCGGAGGTCGGCTCTGGGACTCGTTCGCCGGTGCTGGGGCTGATTGAGGTTTCTTTCCTGCTGTGGCCTCCGATTCAACGCTTCGTCGTGCCGTTGTTTGTTCGTTCGTGCAGCGTCACGTACTTCATTCAGCGGGATCAATTGAGCCGTCGGCATTGGATTGGGACTTTGGCATTGGCGGCACCGTTTCTCTTTGGGATGGTGTCACTCTTGCTCTTCGCCTTAGTCGGCCGCTCTGAAACGTGGTTACTCCTCGGCCTGTTCTTTGCGATCAGTCTGAGCGTTGCAGATCGCGCGTTCACTGGCCCTGTTCGACTCGCGTTGGCAGGTCGTCGAGGGAGGGACGTGCTTGTTGGCTTTAAGGAGCCATTTATGAAAGTCGCCATAGAACAACAATCGGCGGAGCCTGTTTTCGGAAGTTCGAAGATTCCCCCGACAACCGATTGCCGCGAACATCGTCGGACGCCATCATAGCTCTCAGGCCGACGGAGCAGCCGCATTGGAGTTTTACTTTGTCAGATAAGCGCATCGTGCGCGAATCGTTGTGGCTCGACACTTCGTGTCGGGGCACGTCTGGGTTGCGGGCGAAACCCGCGTCAGGATTATCGGCAGATCATGTCAGATTCAGATCTTCAGTCTCGTCTCGCTCCCGTGCTTGGGCGGGTTCCGAGTGGTGTGTTTATCCTTGTGGCCGGTGACGGCAATGGTCGGCGGACGGGGTTGCTGACGAGTTGGGTTCAGCAGGCATCGTTTGAGCCGCCTCAGGTGACGATCGCGGTGAACAAGTCCAGGTATCTGATCGACTGGCTCAAGGATGGTTCGCCGGTAACGCTGAACCAGGTTCCGAAGGGCGACAATCTGCTGTTTCGCCACTTCAGCAAAGGATTTGATCCGAATGCGGAAGCCTTTGCGGGAATAGA
>JAYTAK010000465.1:0-1712 GCA_043737515.1 Candidatus Kuenenia sp.
GTCTTTTCCGGCGGCTTGATCTGCCTGCACCTGAGTCCAGGCAAAGAGTGGATCTTCGATCGGCCGGTTCGCTGCTGAGCTGTTCAGAGTCGTCATCGCTTCGAAGGAAACATCCGAAAGATTCGATTGCCATTCCTCAGCCAGCAACGGACGGATCTGATGCTTGATCTGTTCCAATTGGACTCGCACTGCAGCGTTGCGTTCCGGACGATCGACGGTATTTGTCACCCAGCGCGCACTCATGAAAAGTCCGCCGAGCGCGTAATAGTCGTTTTGTGAAATCGCATCGAGCTTATGATCGTGGCACCGAGCACAGGCCACGGTCGTCGCCAGGAAGGCCTTTCCGAATGCATCGATCTTGTTGTCGAGCATTTCCTGATGAATGCCATTGAACTCAGCGCTGTCGCCGTGTCGTTTCTCGCCCAACTGGTAGAACATCGGACCGATCAGAGATTCGTTGATTCCCAGCGTCTGGTTGATGCGAGGTGCCTCCAGCAGATCCCCGGCAATCTGCTCGCGCACAAGCTGATCAAACGAGACATCTTCATTAAACGCGCGAATCAGATAGTCTCGATAACGCCACGCGCCTTTCGCGGGCATGTCCCATTCATAGCCATAGGTGTCGGTGTACCGGACGACGTCCATCCAGTGTCGAGCCCACCGTTCGCCGAAATGAGGCGACGAAAGCAGCCGGTCGATCAGTCGATCCCACGCGCCTGGATCAGCGTCGTTCAGGAATTCCGTCAACTGCGCCTCCGACGGTGGCAGCCCGACGATTGCAAAAAAGGCGCGGCGAGCCAGGGTTTGTCGATCCGCCGCCGGTGCCAGATCAAGTTGATGGTCATGCAGCTTGTCGATGATGTAGCGGTCAATGTCGCAGAAACCATCAGAATTGATGAACTCAGGAGGTTCCGTTTTCCGGATCGGCTGAAGGCTCCACCACTGCCGACGCACCTGGTAGATCGATTCAAAGGTCTCATCTGCAACATCTTGGGGGTCCGGGGCGTGATCACGCGGATCAAAGGCTCCCTGTGTGATCCAGTCGGACAGATCCCGGATTTCCGATTCACTCAGCTTCTTTCCCGGCGGCATCTCCAGCCCTTCGTGCTTCACCGCCGCGAGCAGCAGACTTTCGCTGACGTTGCCAGGCACGACGGCAGGACCGGATTCACCTCCCTTGAGCAGGGCCTCTCTGTAATCCAGCCGCAACCCGCCCTTCACCTCGCTGCTGGCGGCAGAATGACATTCATAACAATGACGCACAAGCAGCGGTCGAATGTGTTTTTCAAAGCGTTCGACCTGTGCTGGATCCGGCAACTGAGCTACGGCGACCAGGCAACATTCCGCCGCAGCAAAAATCAAACCCAGAACGCAGCACAGAATCCGACAAAGACAGGACCAGAATCTTCGCCATTCGTTCACGCGCGGATCATGAGCCGACGGAAGTTGCTGATGGCATCGCAACATGGCAATTTGATCCGAAAAGGATGACAGGCAGGCAACTTCCACGAAGT
Source organism: Candidatus Kuenenia sp. (assembly GCA_043737515.1). Classification (GTDB taxonomy): domain Bacteria; phylum Planctomycetota; class Planctomycetia; order Planctomycetales; family Planctomycetaceae; genus SXXK01. The sequence goes on from JAYTAK010000465.1 coordinate 1,515, forward strand.
TGTAATCCAGGCGGGAGGGACATGTTCGACCAAGGGCGATCACAATTCAAGCGAAAACGGGATTCTGGTCCTGTGTCGTGCCGGCACCGTTTACCTGGTGCTCTGTCACTCTTGCTTTGATGGATCGGGTGGCCGGGGCTGGACTGAGCGGAGCGAAGGAAGCCCCGGGGTTTCGGGCTAGCGCCCTCCAACCCCGGC
>JAYTAK010000466.1:0-9345 GCA_043737515.1 Candidatus Kuenenia sp.
ATCGAGCGGCAATGCGGAATCCAGATATGCCAGCGAGTTTCCTCGCCGGAATTCAGGCATCTCGATGATCTGACAGCGATCGGGTTCCGGCAAACGCAGGATGTCGTGTTCGCGGATAAAGTCCTGAATCCGACCAACGGTGGCGCGGGCATCGGTGATCAGGTCTTCGGGGTTTCCATGTTCCTGACTCACGGCACGCATTACTTGAGCAATCGTTTCGCGGCGACCGGTTTCGTCGTCAGGCGGCAGTGCCTTGCCGGGAAAATAGTGGCTCCAGAGTTGTCGCGAGACGACGTACATTTCCCGTTGTACGCGAATGAATTCGGCTTCGGCATCTGCCAGCACCTGATCGGCCGACAATCCGGCGTTCAGGACCAGTTCAAGTTTTTCTGAAAACAGCTCGCGCCCTAGACGCCATTCTCCGTTGGCGCGGAATCGTCGGCTGTCTTCCAGAAAGATCTGATGCTCATTCAGCGCGGCTACGGCCTGCGTCGTGACGTTGCGCAGTTCTTCGACCTGCGGCGTCTCACCGGCCAGAACGAAGATTCCCTTTTCGTAAAACCCGATCGCGCCGCGATTCTGCAGGATGGCGGTTTCCAGAATCGACGGCGGCGATTCACGCAGTGTCTGTTGAGCCGTCTTCACGATGCGCGGAATTTGCATGATCCGGCAAACTGCGTTGCTGATGTTTGTTTCTTTCGGCAGCGTCGATTGCGTCAGCAGGGAATACACGCTGTCGCTGATGTAGCTGCCGTAGGTGCGCGGATCTTCTTCGAACGGTCGCGTGTTTTCCGCCAGCCAGATGTTGCGCGTCAGGTCGTCGCGCAGGATTTCGAAATCGATCTGCGCGTTGCGGGACAAGTCGGCATACGGCACTTCCATCGGCAATTGTTGCAGTCGTCGTCGATACTGGTCGAGCCATGCCTTGCGCGCTTCAGGACTGATATCGTCCAGCAGATGATCAAACCGATGATCGCCCAGCGTGGTGGCTTCAAACGGCCGCATGAGGAACGATTCCTCCAGATGCGACTTGAAAAACGCCTCCAGTTTTTCGTCGGCCGTCTGTGCGACGGCTGATGTGATAAGGCAGTTTGTGATGACGATTGCGAAAAGGATGTGCTTGCTCATGTCGGCAGCATAATGACTCGCACGCCGCCTTCAAAGCTATCGAGCGGAATGACCATCGCTACGACTGCGTTTACTGGCAGCCCGGTGGCTTATACACTGCTTTGTGAATCGCGGATAAGTCCAATACGACGTATAGGACTTATGGGAGCAGGCATCACCAGCGATTGTCATTTTCGCAAATCTTGTTTTGGTACGGGTCTGAAAAGCAATGACTAAGAAGTCCGAAGTTCGGGTGGGTCTGGTGCAGATGACATGCGGGTTCGATCCGCTGCAGAATCTGGAGCGCGCGATCGAAAACATTCGGGCTGCGGCTGCGGACGGTGCTCAGGTCATTTGCCTGCAGGAAGTATTTAACACGCAGTATCCGTGTCAGGCAGAAGAACATTCTCGATTTGAACTGGCTGAACCGATTCCAGGCCCGACCACGGTTACGCTGCAGAAGATCGCGAAGGAATGCCAGGCGGTGATCGTCGTGCCGTTGTTCGAAAAGCGGGCACCCGGTTTGTATCACAACTCGGCTGTCGTGCTCGATGCGGACGGTTCCATTGCCGGGATGTATCGCAAGATGCATATTCCGGATGACCCGTTGTACTATGAGAAGTTTTACTTTACGCCTGGCGATCTGGGCTTTCTGGCGTTCAAAACGCGGTACGCAAAAGTCGGTGTGTGCATCTGCTGGGATCAGTGGTATCCCGAAGCCGCTCGACTGACGGCCATGCAGGGGGCTGAACTGTTGTTTTATCCAACCGCGATCGGCTGGATTCCCGGTGAGCGGGAAGTCTACGGAGCGAGTCAGTATTCCGCATGGCAAACGATGATGCGGAGTCATGCGATTGCAAACGGCCTGTTCGTCGGCGCGGCGAATCGTGTCGGAATTGAAGAAGAGATTCAATTCTGGGGCGGCAGTTTTCTGGCCGATCCGTATGGCAACGTCGTGGCTCAGGCCACGCACGATGGAGAAGCAAATGTCGTCGTGCCGTGCGATCTGTCGCTGATCAACACTGCCAGAACTCACTGGCCGTTCTTCCGCGACCGCCGGATCGACGCTTTCAGTGACTTGCAGAAACGCTGGCTGGAATGAGTATCCGGCTTGGGACCGCGACGTGGCCAGGCATCTGTTGCTCGATCAAGATTGGTTTTTTGGGTAGGCCGGACCAAGCGCAGCGCCGTTCCGGCAGTTGTCCAGTAAGAGGCTATCCGAGAGCTCGATAGTCGCGGTTCGCGCAGCGAACAAACGCCTCTCAAACGCTGCCAATGATGGCTTTTCTTATATCAAGCCGTGGGTCCTTGGCGGGGGCTTCGCCCGCAACCGAATCTCGTCTGCCGGATCAATGGCATCGCCGCCGTGTCTGGTGCGAGCCGACGGAGCGGCTCGCCTACGTAGGTCCGCCGCTCCGTCGGCGGACATCTGTCGCTTCGCGGAAATCTTCTGAGTGCCGGAACGGCGCTTCGCTTGGTCCGGCCCTTGCCCGGTGTGCCGGAACGGCGCTTCGCTTGGTCCGGCCTACAGATCCAGCCCCGGTCGTTGTATTGACAACGCGCTGCTACTCCACGACGTCCTTGGCATCGCTGGCAAAGCGAACGGAATTGGGGTCAGCAGGGTTGGGCGCATCAAAGGCGACCTGTGTCGGCAGGCGGTTCATTTTCATGCCATGCGGAATTCGGCGGGCTGAAGCCACGTCGCCTTTCAGAGTACCATCCTGCCACGGGCCCATGCCTAACACGTACCAGTTATTGTCATCGGATTGCGCCATCGACATGCCGCCATCACCCAGCACGGTTTTGGTTTTGGCATCGAACAGCACGAGGCCCAGTTTCGAATAACCGTACTGCGACTTACGTTCGCTCAACCGGATTTCCGGAGTCTGCATTCCGGCGGGCAGCGGAAGTGACGGAACGCCAAGGTACATTTCCGTCGAGTCCGTTCCCACACCACCGCTGCGGACTTCCATGATCACATCGGCAGCGTCTGCGGCCGGAGCCAAAGCTCCGCCAGCCCGCATAACGCGATGTCGTAATGAACCGACGACATAATTCTTATCGACGCACTCAAGGTATTTGTCTTCGACAAAGACACTCTGACCCGACAGCGAAGTAAAATCGACTTTATCCAGCGACTGATCCACCGCATTGGACAACAGCATCTGCTCTTTGGCGGTTCGAGCGGTGTTCGATGTTGAAGTGTTTGTGCATCCAACAGTTGCCACCGCCAGACCGACGGCGAGCAGCAACACGGCATTTTTAAGAAACATGGGCAATCCTCTACAACTCCGGGATGAATCTCTAGGGCTCGGATTTCCAGTGCCGACCTCCGCAATCGGGCGGGACGCGGCAGGTTCGAGGCAAGAACTCTATTCGCTCCGAAAGATTCCCCTCAATGCCCGTCTGGCGGTTTTTCATGCTCACTCCGCACTCCAGATACGGCAAAAAGGACAATCAGCCGTTCGGCGGCCTTTGTTCGGCAAATTCTGCCGATGCGATCGAGGCTGCGGTACGCCGGCACCGCATATTCCCGAATACTGTGTTCTGCCCGGCCGCCTGATCCACTGTTTTGAAATCCGGATGGCTACGCAGGTATACTGCACCCGGACCCCGATGATTGCTTTTTACTTCGAAAGGTGACGTGTTCATGGCATCCCCGATTCGTGTTGCTGTTACAGGTGCGGCCGGTCAGATTGGCTATTCTTTGATTTATCGCATTGCGTCTGGTGAAGTCTTCGGCCCAAATCAGCCCGTGATTCTGCATCTCGTTGAAGTGCCTCCGGTTCTCAAAGCGCTCGACGGCGTTCACATGGAACTTGACGACAGTGCGTTTCCAACTCTGGCGGGAGTCGTCAAGGCAGACAGTGATCACCTTGAAGTCGGTTTCAAAGACTGCAATTGGGTCTTGTGCGTCGGCAGCGTGCCGCGCAAAGCCGGTATGGAACGCGGAGATCTGATTCGCATCAACGGGCCGATTTTCACCAGCACAGGCCGCGCGATCGCAGCGGTTGCAGCTCCGGATGTGCGAGTTCTGGTCGTCGGAAATCCGTGTAATACAAACTGTCTGATTGCCATGAACAATGCGAAAGGCGTTCCGGCAGATCGCTGGTTCGCCATGACGATGCTCGATCAGAATCGCGCTGTATCGCAGTTGGCTCAGAAAGCCGGAGTTCCCGTGGCTGCGGTTTCTAACGTCGGTATCTGGGGTAACCATTCGGCGACGCAGTATCCGGATTTCTATCATGCAAAAATCAACGGCAAGCCTGCCACCGATGTCATCACCGATCATGAATGGCTGAAAGGTGACTTCATCTCCACCGTGCAGAAACGTGGTGCCGCCGTGATCGCAGCCCGAGGCGCTTCCAGTGCCGCATCGGCAGCGAACGCAGTGCTGGACACTGTGAAGGGCGTCATTCGTCCGACGGCAACTGGCTCCTGTTTCAGTGCGGCGTTGTGCAGTGACGGCAGCTACGGGGTCGAAGCCGGTCTGATCAGCGGTTTTCCACTGGTGAGTGACGGGGAAAAGGTGTCCATCGTCAAAGGCCAGTCGCACAATGAGTTTGCTCAGTCGAAGATTGACGTCACTGTCAACGAACTTAAAGAAGAGCGTGACTGCGTAAAAGACCTGCTGAGCTGAATTGGCCGCGCATCGGCAGCAGGTTGACGAGACTGGAATTCATTTTGAAGTTTTCCTGCCTTTGACGCATTCATGCTTGTCGATTCTTCCGACGAAGGCAGGCATGGGATCATGGAATTGCGGGTTTTGTCCGTGGTGCTGAAAAGGTGATACTGTCGATTGCATCGGCTCGCCGAATGTGGAGCATAGGACTTCATCTGCGGCGCAGGAACTTTTTCTGCGTCGTCGGTTTCTGTTTCCCCCCTTCAGGACGCAACGCTAAACCATGTCCAGCGGTCACAAAGTGTCGGGTGAACTGAAGATTCGGCAGAAGCTGGGAAAGTACCGAATTGAACGCCGCCTGGGTTCCGGTGGATTCGCCGCTGTCTATCAGGCCATGGACACGGTGCAGGGAATCCGGGTCGCAATTAAAGTGCCTCACGCGCGGTACACAACCGAAGCCGTGCTGGCGGACTTCCGGAAAGAAATCCGCGCCACGGCGCAGTTGGAACATGACAACATTTTGCCGATCAAGGATGCCAGTATCATCGATGACCGGCTGGTAGTCGTATTTCCGCTGGGCGATGAAACCCTGCTGCAACGGATGACTCGGCGGATTTCCCTGGAAACGGCCTTTGACATGGTGGAGCAGATTCTGCGGGCGACTGCCGAAGCTCACAGACACCATGTGATCCATTGCGACATCAAACCGGAAAACGTCATCATGTTTTCCGGCAATCGCATACGACTGGCTGATTTTGGAATTGCCAAAGTCTCCCAGAAAACAATTCAGGGCGGCGGCACCGGCACGATTGGATACATGGCCCCCGAACAGGCAATGGGTAAACCATCATTTCGATCAGATGTGTTTTCCATCGGGCTGATTGTCTGGCGTCTGCTCTCCAGTGAATGGCCGGAATGGCCGTTTGAATGGCCGGCAAAAGGTTATGCGAAACTCCGCGGCCGCATTCACCCGGATTTCATCGATTTCATGCGCCGGGCGATCGACGTCAATCCTCGCCACAGGTATCGCGACGCACAACAAATGCTGGCTGTTTTTCTGACGCTGAAATACCGCACGCTGCGACATGCCAAAGCCCGCCGCCGGGCGTCAGCCTGATGTGCGGCACGGAAGACGATGGCGGTTCATCGTGCTCGTGTTTCATATTTGTGTTGCGTTCCCATCGGGCCGATCTGCACGGTGTACGATGAACCATCCGCAGCAACCTTCGTCAAAATCCATTCGCCTTTGCAGTCCGCAGTCTGCTCACTGTTGGCGATGAATTCTGCGGGAGCCTGCTGTGCTTCATCAAGGTCCACATTGCGATGCAGTTGGAACCAGTTTTTCAATGATTTGACTTCTCGCAGAGTCACCATCGTCTGTTCCGCGCCGCCCTTCTTTGGTCCGTTGCACATGATGGCGACGACCGGATCAATCGCCAGGACCATCGCCGGATTGTTGCTGACCGGCAGGCCGTGATGTGTCACCATGAAAAGATCCACTGCACCGATCGGATTACGCGGTGTGACCAGTTTGGCTTCTGTGTTCCACGTTAAATCGCCGCATGTCAGAAACCGAAATTTGCCGAACGAATACAGCAGACTCAGGCTGGCGGAATTGTCGGATGGATCATCCGGCTGAGCCTTGTGCCGATCTGCAAACGGATTGACTTCGCCTTCGTCCGTGACCACTTCGCGCCCTGAAGTCAGTACGCGCACGGTCAGCGGGGTCTTTCCGGACTTCAGAGGCAACGTATCGCCGACATGCAGAGGCTTTGATGCGTTCTGTGAGGCCGCTCGATAATTGGCAATGCGTTCCGGATAGCTGGGGTCTTCGGACAGTTCGTCCGGGATGCCGCGGTCCCAGAATGTGCCAATTCCGAATTTCGCAGCCAACGCAGCGTGATTGCCGTAGTGATCCAGATGCCAGTGAGACACCATCGCATGGTCGATCCGTGTCAGATGGGCGAGATCCTTTGCAACGTGGATGATCCGATCGAGATCCCGGCCGTGATTGTCAGGATAGCCGGAATCGATCAGAACCGATTCGCCTGCCGGTGTCACGATCAAAGTCGCCGCACCGCCTTCGACATCAATGAAGTAGAGATCCAGGCAGCCATCGACAGAATCCGCAGTTGCCACAGACGGAAAACACATCAGACTCAACAGCACAGACGATGCAATCAGACGCATGACAAGGGCTCCCTGGGACAAATCAAGAAACGTTTGCGGCATTCTAAACAGTGTCTCCGCAGTTTGTCGCGTGTTCGGCCTTCGAGTGCTCGGTCGGCCAAAAGGTCGGGTCACACGAATTTCCTGAGAATGACGCCCTGGAATGAAATTCATTCTGTGCGGCGGATGTTACACTGAAGACGCACGCCCGATGCGTGAAGATTCAGCGACCTGGCAGAAGAAGGAAGTAATATGATTGCCCCGACAGAAGACACCTGCGAAGGCGTTCCCGAACTGGAAGAACGCGCTCCGGAGTTTCTCGTGCTGGCTCGTTATGGCCGCGTTCCTCAGGTTGCAAGATTTGCCGCCTGGGGCGATAAGCCGGAACGAACTGCGTTGGTGGTTGTTTCTACGGATCGAGGCCAGGAACTTGCCACAGTGCTTCAAACACTGCCGCCGAATGCAAAGACTGCCGAAGGTGAAGCCGCGACTCCGACTGGCGAATTGCTGCGTCTGGCGACAGCCGACGACCTCGAACACAGTGCACAGGACCAGAAAGCAGCGGAGGACAGCTTTGCCGATTGGTCAGCGCGTGCGGAAAAATGGAAGCTGCAACTGGAACTGATTGACATTGAACGCACGCTGGATGATCGACTCATCCTTTACGTGCTCAACGATCGCAGCGCCGAAACAACCCGACTGGCGCTGCTTGCTGCGGCCGGAGGCTTCGGCGTGATCCATGTGCAGCCCGTGAGCGCTGAAGGTGTCGTACAGGCCAGCGGCGGCGGCTGCGGTACATGCGGCACGTAGGCGACGTCGCTCCGCCGACTCGCATTCCTTTGCACGCATGTGCGAAAACAACGCAGCGGCGTGGTAGGGACAAGCTGTCGATGATGAGTTCACAATGTTATTTCCAGGGAATCACAGTCGGCGGAGCGACTGTGCTACGTAGGCGATGTCGCTCCGCCGACTCGCATTCCTTTTTACGCATGTGCGAAAACAACGCAGCGGCGCGGTGGGGACAAACTGTCAATGATGAGTTCACAATGTTTTTTCCAGAGAATCACAGTCGGCGGAGCGACTGTGCTACGTAGGCGATGTCGCTCCGCCGACTCGCATTTTCGATCACAACGTCACGAGGCTGACAGAATCAGCCGAAAGCGAAAGCAGCTTTTCAAATGACCGCAATTAAATTCTTTGAGTCTGAACGAAACAAGCAGGTTCCCTCTTCAACCGTCGGCGATGATGCAATTCTGGACGCGGCTGAGAAAACCCTGATTGACCAGAGTGACTTTCATCGGCTGTTCGATGCCAAGCTGATCCGTGTGCGACATCGCCTGGGATTGCCAATCACACAGCCAACGTCGTTGCGAAATATCCCGGAAGAACACGACGCTGCATTTCGAGACGCCTACACGGCGGCGGCTCGTGAAGTCGGCCAGCGATTTCTGGATGCCGGTCAGTTGGCCGATGCCTGGGCCTATTTCCGCACGATCAACGAAACCGATTCGGTGCGGGCCGCGATCGCGAAGCAAGTCGCCGAAACGCCTCAGGAACCCGACCCGGGCCTCGACGAACTGCTCAACCTTGCGCTCTACGAAGGCGCGCATGTTGTGGAAGGGCTGAAGCTGTTGCTCAGGACGCACGGAACCTGCAACACGGTGACCGCGATGGGCCAGGTGATGCCGCAGATGACGCCCGATGAACGCCGTCAGGCAGCGGCCATGATGGTGCGAAATATTTACAGCGACCTGCAGGCCAACGTGCGTCGGGATGTGGAACGCCGACAACCGCTGGTCAAGGCAAATGCGTCGCTGCGTGAACTCATCCTGGGACGCGAATTCCTGTTCGCAGACGGCGGCTATCATATCGATGTCTCGCATCTGCATTCGACCGTCAGCTTTGCCCGGCACCTGAATCGCGACTGTCCGGAGCTGCAAATGGCGATTGAATTGAGCGACTATGGAGCTGAACTGGCCGAACAACTCAGATATCCCGGCGATGTGCCGTTCGATGACTATTATGTCGCGAATCGCCATTTCCTGAACGCGCTGGCAGGTGTGGAGGTGGATGAATCGATGCAGTACTTTATCGACCGGTTGAAGCAGGAACCCGATGCCCCGGACCAGCGCATGATCGCCTTTGTCATCGCCGATCTGGGTCAGCGCGTGGATCGGATGAGTCTGGCTCTGGAAGCCGCCGCCCCGTTCCTGAAGCAGATGGAAGATCCTGCAGGCTTTTCGTTCACGGCCTACTGTGTCGGGGCGAAACGCTTTGACATCCTGGAAGCGTCGGCTCGCGAAGACAATGATGTTCTGCGACTGGCAACGGTAATGCTGTTGCAGAATCAGGTTTAGAAATAGCTGCCGGGGTAACCACGGAAGACTTGGCGCGGGCTTCGCCCGCAACCCAAGAAGAGTTGCGCAGTCATTGCGCGGTCGTTTTGG
>JAYTAK010000467.1:0-4078 GCA_043737515.1 Candidatus Kuenenia sp.
GTTTTAAGTTGTTCCGGGGAAGGGAAGAAACACCGCATCGAAAGGTTAGAGGAAGATGGCGGCACACGCAGACCTGCACCTTACGATCTCGTCCGCCGGGATTCAAGGATTCTTCAGAATTCAAGATCGAGAAGCGGTTGAGTTGAGAGAACAATCAAGTCCTTGTTGTGAGGCAGGTCCGGTGCCGTGCCGGTGGTGGATTTGCCGGTACTGCCGGAACCGCATTTTTTCCAATGTCCGCTTATTCACTGGGATTGAAGCATCTGGAATTCATTTGGCTACGCGAGCATTCGGGACTTTTTTTCTAGCCACGAAACCACACAAAAAGCACACAGAAGGCAAAACACGATCCATGCAATGAGTGATTCTTTGTGTCTTTTGTGCCTTTTCGTGGCTAGAAAACAACACCTCCTGTCGGGCTGTCAGATGCCAGAATGGTCAGGTCGCATGTCCGTACAAGGGAGGACAAATCATGGAACCCAAGTGGCTTTCTTGCTCAAAATTGCAGTCCAGATTCCCAACAACTAAGCGGGCCATTGTTTTTTTGCGTTGAGTGTGGATCACGCCAAAAACTTCTGCCTCCCTGCTTACACTCCCGCCATCCTGACCCGCTTAACGCGATCCAACAGCACCGCCAAAAGCAACACAGCACCCAGCACCATTTCCTGGCTGTCTGAGTTGACTCCCATCAGATTCATTCCATTCCGAATCACGGCAATAATGAACGCGCCGATCAGAGTTCCGAACATGCGTCCTTCGCCGCCCATCAGGGACGTGCCGCCGACGACCACGGCTGAGATCACTTCCAGTTCATACATTGTGCCATATTTCGGATCGCCGGCGTTGAGTCGTGACGACACCATAATGCCACCGAGGCCAGCAAGGGCTCCACAGAGCACATACACGATCAACGTCGTTTGCTTCACCCGAATCCCCGACAGTCGCGATGCCTGAGCGTTCCCGCCGATCGCGTAAAGATACCGACCAAAGACAGATCGGCTCATGACGAAATGTGTCAGAACATACAGCGCGAGCATCAACAGAATCGCGTTCGGCACGTTGAACATATTTCCGGTACCCATCCAGCGAAACGATGCCGGCACCGCATTGATGGACTGGAATTCGGACAGTTTCATTGACAGACCGCGGGCGATCAGCATCGTTGCCAGCGTGACGATAAAAGGCGGCAACTGAAAGGCGGTTACCATGATTCCGTTGAAAGCCCCCGCTGCTGCGGCAGCCAGAATGGCAACCATAAATGCGACAGCGACGGTTGTGGCAGACGCCGAAACACCGCCGCCATAGTCGCGGATAATGACGGTCGCAATCACAGATGCCAGCGCGACAATGGAACCAACGCTGAGATCGATTCCGCCTGTGATGATCACCATCGTCATCCCGATGGCGATGACAGCGTACACGGCCGTCTGATTTGCGACGCCGATGAGATTGCTGGCCTTCAGAAAATTCGGCCAGCTTCCGGTACTGGGCGAAATGCGACGGTCTTTGGTCAGTCCGGGGAACTTGTCGAGCACCGTCCACGGTGCCGAACTTCCTGTCAACGCGACAGCGTCAATGGACACGCCGTCATCGACCGCCTTCTGCAACGCCTGCCCGGCGTCAACAGGAGACCCCGATGTCACGGCGATCACCGTCGCACCAGCGGATTCAAGTCGCTCCTTTGCCGCATCCGCAAACAAGCGGTCCTCTGCCGAACCGGGAACGGCAATGATCACATTTGCTGAGTTGCCGAACTGAGCGAGGATCTCATCCGCGATCGCGGCCCCGACATCCGCACCCGTCGGTCTCTGTGGCTGGATCGTGAGAATACTGAATCCCGCCATCAGCAACAGCAGGACAAATACCATGCCATAGTCGGCGACGAAGCGCCGGAGCAGGGTATGCGTTACGGATTTTGAGGGCGTCGTCATGAGGCGGGCTTCTGTTGAGAGGGCGGTCAGTCCGCAGGATTATATACTCCGCACGACCAGAAATGAGTCCGGCGAGCGGAGTGGCGTGAGCCCTCCGGTACATCGCTTTTTTGTACCGGCAAGCTGACGCATGCCGCTCGCCAATTCTCTCAGTCAGACCCGCGTTGATTCTAGTTCCCAACAGCGACCGACAGCAAGGATGGCCAAGCATCAAGATCCGGCTGCATCCTGCGAAGGCCCTCCTCCACCGTCACCAATGGCCTGTAACCGAAGTCGCGCTGAGCGGCGGCGATGCTGTAGCTGTGCGACCCTGACAATTGCGCCGCCACAAACCGCGTCATCGGCGGGTCGTGCTCTCGTCCGAGAAGTTTCCAGGCCGTTTCAAGAACTGATCCGACAGTCCACGCCATCGTGGCGGAGATCCGTCGAGTCACCGGTGGAAGGCCAGCGCGTGCAAGGACGAGATTGATCCAGTCCCACAGATTGACGGCGTCTGGTTCGTTGATGAAGTAGGCTCGGCCCGCCGCCGTCGTCGAACTCCGCAGCGATTCTTCCGCCTGCAGATGGGCGGCTGCGGCATTCTCGACGTAGGAAATCGAAACGACGTTGTCACCTCGTCCCACCTGCCGCAACTGACCAGCCCGCGCTTTTTGAATGAGTCGCGGGATCAGGTGGTTGTCACGCGGCCCCCAGATTAAATGCGGACGCAGCGAAACCGTCCGCAGGGAAGTCGGATCGTTCGCCGCCAGCACCGCCTGCTCTGCCAGTGCTTTCGAATGCGGATAATGGCACAACCACTTCGTCGCATACGGCAACGATTCATCGACATTGATGTGGTCTGAACCGTCGAATACGACGCTCGGCGAACTCGTGTAAATCAGTCGTTGAACGTTGAACTTGCGACAGCCGGAGATCACATTCAGCGTACCGGTCGTGTTGATGCCGTGGTAAGTTTTCCACGAACCCCAGACTCCCGGCACAGCGGCCACATGAAACACGGCGTCGATTCCTCTACAGGCTTGTGCGACAGCCATTGCGTCGCGCAGGTCGCCCTGCTGCGTTTCCACTCCCAATGAGCTGAGTGCCGGATAGTGGCCTCGACTGAAGACGCGCACATCATGCCCGGCGGCGCGGAGCTGTTCCACGATGTACAGGCCCAGAAATCCGCCGCCGCCCGTCACGAGTGCCTTCATGGTGGATCGCCATTTGAATACTTTCAACATGGGTGGCCGGGGTTGGAGGGCGCTAGCCCGAAACCCCGGGGCTTCCTTCGCTCCGCTCAGTCCAGCCCCGGCCACCCGATAGATAGCAGGTTAGTCGGGTGCCGGAACGGCGCTGCGCTTGGTCCGGCCTGCAACAAACTGAAATCAATCTTCTTCGCGGTCAGCCTTGGCCTGTTCCCATTCTTCCATCGTGCAGACGACTTCGCGCGCCTGCGCGCCGTTGTAGTCGCCGACGATTCCGTCCTCGGCCATGTAGTCTATCATGCGGGCTGCTCGACCGTAACCGATGCCCAAAGCTCGCTGCAACAGAGACACACTGCCGCGGCCTTCACGGATGACAACCGCGACTGCGTCATCATACAGATCATCATGATGCCGCGGACCAGAATCGCCTCCGCCGCCACCAGCCGCGCCTGTGCCCGCTGCCGCCGTCAATTTCAGCAATTCCGGACTGTATTCCGGTTCTGTGTCACTGAAGAAGGCAATCACGGCGTTGATCTCTTCATCACTGACATACGTGCCCTGAGCACGCGTCAGATGACTGGTCGATGGAGCCAGATACAGCATGTCGCCGCTGCCCAGCAGTCTTTCGGCGCCGCCTTCATCCAGAACAACGCGACTGTCCATCTTGCTGGCCACCTGAAACGAAATTCGCGCCGGCAGATTTGATTTGATCAGACCGGTGATGACATCCACAGTCGGCTTTTGAGTCGCCAGCACGAGGTGAATCCCGACGGCACGCGACTTTTGAGCCAGGCGGATAATATACGCTTCCACGTCCTTTCCAGACGTCATCATCAGGTCGGCCATTTCGTCCGCAATGATTACGATGAACGGCATGCGATCCGGCACGGCAGCCGCATCCGGATCTGCTTCGGTCATGCCCAGGCGATCAAGCACTTCAGCTTTGCCGAGCTTGTTGTA
>JAYTAK010000468.1:0-9328 GCA_043737515.1 Candidatus Kuenenia sp.
CTCCTCATCTGAATTCTTCTCAGAAAAACAACACTTTTAACGTTTGCTGAGCAGAGCGAAAGGCGACAATGGGACAGTTATTTCTTGCACGGTCCTAAGGACGTGGCCGATAGACCGGAAGAGTGATCTCCAACGTGGGATAAATCTGTTTGTATCGTGCAACGTCTCGGCCTTGGCGAGCTGTCTCCCGATCATTTGCATGTAAAGGTAAAAGATGCTGAAGCGCATGAATCGCATCCGGCGAGTCTTTGGAACGGAAGCATTTCTTCGCATCCTGCTACTACTGATCGGAAAGATTGCCATGTCAATCGGCGGATGGTTTTTCTTGTCAAGTCTTGTCCCTGCAGCGATCACTGCGGGCGGCTTCATCGTGGGGTGGACATTACGAAATCAGATCGCAGCCAGAATTGAAGTCATTCCCGGGACCGTCAGGATCTGCCTGTTGGTTTATGCGTTTGTACTGTTCTTCGGCAAACAAATGGAATTCGACTACATCACGCAACTGTCATTCATCACCGCAACAACAGCGTTGATCTTCCACCTGCAATTCTGGTCTCGGTCCGATCCGAATGTCGTGCCGATCGCAGATTAAGTGCCGGATGTGCCATTTGATAAATGGCCGTCGAAAACGGAGCCTTCTGGTTACGAATCAGTGGGCTTCGCAGATTTGCCAACCATGAGCGGCCCAGTGGCCACCCCTGGAATTGTGTCGCGAATCCTGTATATTGCTGGCGATCGAGTCGGTTTTTGAGTCCTGTTTGGCAAAAAGAATAAATCATGGCACGACGTGGAGAAATGTTTGCGGGTTTGTCGGTGGCACTGGTCACTCCCATGCACAGCAATGGTTCGCTGAATGAGAGCATGCTGAAAACGTTGATCGATTTTCACGTTGCCGCCGGGACCGATACTCTGGTTCCGGTTGGTACAACTGGCGAAAGTCCGACGTTGTCTCATGATGAACACGAACGAGTCATCGCCATCACCTGTGAACACGCCGCCGGTCGAATCAAAGTGATGGCCGGAACCGGTTCAAACTGCACTGCGGAGGCAATCCGTCTGACGGCATCCGCCAAGCGTGCCGGAGCGAACGGCGCGCTGATGGTGACGCCATACTACAACAAGCCGACTCAGGAAGGTTTCTTTCAGCATTACCGCGCAGTGGCAGAACATGTCGATCTGCCGATTGTGCTGTACAACATTCCCGGTCGAACGGCGAAGAACATGGAACCGGAAACCATCTGCCGAGTGGCCGATACATGTCCAAGTGTCGTGGCGATTAAGGAATCCACCGGCTCGATGGATCAGGCTTCTCAGATTCTTTCCGCGTCTGATCTGACACTGCTCTCCGGTGACGACAGCCTGACGCTGCCTTTGCTGGCACTCGGTGCCAGTGGAGTTGTTTCGGTCGCTGGAAACATCGTTCCTAAAGAAGTGAAGGCGATGGTGACCGCGTTCAAGTCCGGTGACGTGGCGACGGCTCAGAAGCTGCATCACAAGCTCTTCCCATTGTGCCGCGATATGCTGGGACTTTCGACGAATCCGATTCCCGTCAAGGCTGCGATGAAGATGATGGGCATGGATTGTGGCGAAGTGCGGCTTCCTCTGACGGCGCTGACGGATTCTCAGTTGGCCGAGCTGAAGACCACATTGCAGCGTTTTGGTTTGTTGTGATCGAGATCTGCAATCAGCGTGTTCACGGGCTTCGCTGACATCAGGGCGTTTCGGTCGGCACATTCGCTTTCGAGGAGTTCTGAGGATTATTCCGCGCTGAATGTGCGGTTGGTAACGATTGCCATCATTACCGGGACGGACGCCATTGGTTGAATTCCCGGAACATGACGCCGCGTTCCGCTAAAGTGACATACAGTTGCTGCAGCGATGCCTTCTGGTGTCGCAGATTTACCTCACGTTGCTTCTCGGATTCGTAATCCTGAGTGCGGACGAAAGTCGGCTGGTCAGGATCATCCCGAAGCGAAAATGAATGCAGTGTACTGTGTCCACACTTTCCTCCATCCAGCGCAGTTCAGGCCTGTCTGCCGACAGTCTGACACCAGCCATACCGACAGACACCAGTGGTGTTCTGATTCGGCTGCTGGCGCTGGCGGAAGACGCGCGGCGGCAGCAGCTTTCAGGGTCGGAACGGCAGATTATCCCGCGCGACCTGATGACATTGCTGCTGCGGTGTATGAAGCTGCAGGATCTGACTTCGCTGATGCACGCTCAGCGAATTGCCGCAATCTCCAGCGGGATTTCCAAACTCCTGGGCTGGGATGACGAACAGCGTCGATCTCTGGAAGTCGCAGCACTGCTGCACGATGTCGGCAAGCTCGGCGTCCCAGAACACATTCTGAAAAAGCCGGGGAAACTCAGCAGCGAAGAACACGACTTCGTGCTGATGCATCACCACGCGGGCGTCAATCTGCTGCAGGTCATGCATGCTGATCCTGCGGTCGTTTCAATGCTCACCATGCTGCACGAAGACTTTGACAGTGCCGGAATCATGGATGCAGAAAACGGACCGCAGACAGGACTCTCGCTGGGATCACGTATTCTCGCTGTATCCGATGCCTATGATTCACTGAGTTCACCAAAGCCGTATCGCCGCGGGATGACGCACAAAGAGATTCTGAATATTCTCGAAGAACAGTCCGGCTCTCGTTACGACGGCAACATCCTTCGCACACTGAATCGCTGGTTCGAAAAAGACGGCGATTCGCTGTTTCGCTACGGTGATCCGTTTCAGCAGCAGCAACCGGCCACCGAAGTCAGCGACCAGTTGCGAAATGAAATTGTCCTGATCGCACAGTTCATCAATGTGCTGTACCAGTTTCAACAGTTGTATGATGGCTTTTATATTGTCGACTCCAATGAGAATTACTGCATCTGGAGTGATGGCATGCCGGGGATGACCGGCCTGCCGCTGCAGAGCGTCCTTGGGCGTACGTGGCAACCCGTCGATGTGCAGTTGCAGTCGCTGACGGACAATCACCCGGCTCCGGAAAATCGTGAATCCACCATGCTGGGCCAGGTACTCCAGAATGGTCGTCCTCTGTTTGCCACGCGGCTGTGTCGTGTGAGTGAATCGCGACATTTGAAAGTCGATGTGTACTCGATGCCGATCGTCGGGCCGGGTGGCCATGTATTCGGTGCCGTCCAATTGCTCCGCAGCAAGAGTGGCGTGCGCCGACAGTGCCGCGAATACGTGGAACTCAAATTGGCTGCCACGCGCGATGCGCTGACCGGCGTGGCGAATCGTGGACAGTTGGAGACACAACTGCGTCACATGATCGAGGACTTTCATGGACAGGAAGGGACTCGTCATCTGAGTACTATTTTTCTCGACGTAGACAAATTCAAGCGCATCAACGATACGTACGGGCACAAAATCGGTGACCAGGTGCTGGTTGATTTGACGCGGATGCTGCAGAACGAAACGTATTCTTCCGAAGTGATCGGACGATACGGCGGCGAAGAATTTGTGATCCTGTGTCCGGATACGGATCTGGAATCTGCTGTCCGCCGTGCTGAGCGGCTGCGGCATGCGATCATGAAAAGTTCAATCGGCGGCATCACCACGCTGAACGTCACTTCGTCATTCGGCGTTTCGACCGCGCGGCTGGGTGACACGGTGCAGACGCTGCTGGAACGAGCCGATGTCTGCCTGTATCGCGCCAAGGAAACAGGGCGCAACCGGACATGCTGGGAAACAGAAGTTGTCGATGATGAGGCTCAAAAGAAAGCGAAAGAGGAACAGGATCAGCCACAGTTCATTACGAAAGACGGTCAGCTTGAATTCCGCGAACGTATCGAAGTCTCGACGTCACTGGAATTGACCGCCATGAAGCTGCACGCTTTTATTCGTGAGTACAAGGTTGAGGTGCTGAGTCAGGATCACTCGCAGATGAAAATCCGAACCGGCAAACTGGGTTTCACGCGACGCTGGGGCAGCACAACTGACCGGCAGCCGCTCGAAGTCGAAATCATGTTCGAGACCACTCGTTCAGCGGAAGGCCCGGATGCAAAATCAAAAACCACGCGGCTGGTATCCATTATCGCCGTGCCGTATGGCCGTGCTCCGGATGCCGAGATTTTCGCTCACCGCTGCGGCATCCTGATGCGGGAACTGCGGGAGTATCTGTTGGGCGTGTAGTCAGAGTTCAAGGACTGCGAGCGGTCTGTTGGTTGAGGTTGAGTTAGTGCGTGCGGCAAGCTTTCAGCTCGCGTTCGCTGAATGGAAACTCACTGTTTTTGGGCGGACGTGACAAGCTGGAAGCTTATCCCACGTTAAGAACTGACAAGCTGGAAGCTTATCCCACTTTAAATCAACAGCCCGCTATCGGCGGGGTTCGCCTAGTGTGACTTCTGTTTCTTTTACTTCGCTGCCGCGTTTGTAGCTGAGTTTCAGTTTATCGCCTGGTTTTGACTCGATCAGAATCTCGATCAGCGTGTGGTGTCCTTCCACGGCAGTATCACCGACCATCGTGATGATGTCGCCGGTTTGCAAACCACCGGCTTCCGCAGGAGAATTCTCCCGCACGGATCGAATCACGATCCCGTCAGCTCCGCTTGCAGCCAGATCCGGCTCAATGCCCAGGAATGGTGCCCGATTGGCTGCTCGACGTTTACCCGACTGCGCCGCGATGAATGTCGGTGGTTTTTCCAGGCCGTCAATTCCACGCAGCAGTTGTTCGGAATAGTCGATGACGGAGACAGCGCCTTCGATGTTCAGTGTTTCAAAGTCATCATCAGGCGTATGGTAGATCGACGTCATGCCGGTGAAGCAAAACATGACCGGTATCTGTTTCAGGTAGAAGGGCAGATGATCGCTTCCGGCGAAGGCCCCATCGACAATCGTGATGTCGATCGGTGTGGCCTCATCGGCTGTCGTGACGATGTCACGAAACTCTTCCGCCGTGCCCACGCCATTCACTTCCACCATGTTATTCTTCAGGTTGCCGATCATGTCGAAATTGATCATCGCCACCGTCTCGTCGAGCGGCACGACGGGGTGCTGAACATAGTAGTTGCTGCCAATAAGTCCTCGTTCTTCACCCGAAAAACAAATGAAGACCATCCGACGCTGCGGCTTTGGGCCAGATGCAATTCGTCGAGCCAATTCCAGCACCGCTGCTGTGCCTGACGCATTGTCGTCAGCCCCGTTATGAATTTCACCATTCCGTTTTGGTGATCGGGAGCCGTATCCGCCAAATCCCAGATGGTCATAATGAGCACCGATGACGATCGTCTGCTCTGCGTGCGGACCTTCACCTTCGATGACGCCTATCAGATTGTAGGCCGTCACGGAGTGGGCCTGAAACTTTGTAGTCACATCCGCTGCCCAGCCCGTCAATTCCTGTGACAAGGGTTTCAGACCGGCGTCGATGACGTGTGCCACAGCCTTCAGGCTCGACAGTGAATTGCCGTCCTGAGTCTTCAGCGGTGTGACATGCAGCACGCGATCGATGACGCTTTGCCTGACATGGGCAAACGGCAGTGACTCGCCGTCGTTTCCAAAGCTGGACGGTGTTGCCAATTCGTCGGTTTCGGCCGTCGGCGAGCTGGAAAAGTCGTTCACGAACAGAACCGCAGCGGCCTTCGCCTTTGTCATCAATTCCAGTTTGCGATCGATATACGCATTTGTACTGGTCGCCGTTCCCTTAAAAGCTCCGCCGTCGTAGTTTTGAGGCTCGCGGCGAATGATGACGACGACCTTGCCTTCCACGTTGATGCCGGCATAGTCGTCGTACTTGTCTTCGTCGGAACGGATGCCGTATCCCAGAAACACAAGTCCGCCACTGGCCTCGCCGTTCGCGCCGCGACGGATCGGCTGAAATTCCTCGCCCAGCTTCAATTCCGTCACAGTGCCGTCCGGTGCGGTCAGTTTTACGTGTGTCGATTCGCTGATGACAACGTCACCGATTG
This sequence comes from Candidatus Kuenenia sp., assembly GCA_043737515.1. Lineage (GTDB taxonomy): Bacteria > Planctomycetota > Planctomycetia > Planctomycetales > Planctomycetaceae > SXXK01. Next base: position 5,923 of record JAYTAK010000468.1, read on the forward strand.
ACACTTCAAATGGCTGCCGGAAGGAGCCCTCCGGCATTGCAGGTTGAAGTCCAAGTTTCTGATACTCGGCGATAATACGTTCGGCCGACCGCTCGATTCCTTTCGTTTCGATCCCTCGGCCTTCCTGATCGTCCGAGGCAAAGTATTCAATGTCACCTCGCACGCGAGACACAATCGCTTCGCGGCTGAGTTCTTCCGCACCCTGCAATGAGGCCGTGGCCAGACAAGCCAACAGACATACACTGACAGTCAACACGCGACACGAAAAAAATCGCATACGTCTTCCTTTGAAATGTAGACTCATCCCGAACTTCGCCGGACGGGTTGTTGATTTAAAGTGGGATAAGCTTCCAGCTTGTCAGGTTTCTGAAAAAGCACTGCGCGTTCATACAGCGAAGGCAAGCTGGAAGCTTACCCCACGTAGAATTCAGACTAAATCAACACCCCGCTGGGTGGCCGGGGCTGGACTGAGCGAAGCGAAGGAAGCCCCGGGGTTTCGAGCTAGCGCTCTCCAACCCCGGCCATCCCCGAACGAAACCTTCACAAAGCACAACTCCAGACACGATCAATGCAGTTTTTGACTTAGCCTTTTGCTGCTGCAAAGCGACGAGCAACTTCCGCCCAGTTAATCACGTTCCAGAACGCAGTGACGTAATCCGGACGACGATTCTGATAGTTCAGATAGTAGGCATGTTCCCAGACATCCAGTCCCAGGACGGGTGTTCGTCCGTCTGACAACGGTGTGTCCTGATTCGCGGTACTTTCCACAACGAGAGAGCCGTCGGTCTTGACACTGAGCCACGCCCAGCCGCTGCCGAAGCGTGTTGCGGCGGCTTTTGCAAACTGTTCTTTGAAAGCATCAAAGCTGCCACAGGCGGTCGTGATCGCCGTGGCCAGATCGCCGGTCGGAGCCCCGCCGCCCGTTGGAGACATCACGGTCCAGAACAAAGAGTGGTTTGCATGACCACCGCCGTTGTTGCGAACGGCAGTACGGATGGCTTCCGGGACCGAGTTCAGTTCTCGCATCAGATCGTCAATCGGTTTGTCAGCCAGCGGAGATCCTTCCAATGCCTTGTTGACGTTCGTGATGTAGGCTTGGTGATGCTTCGTATGATGGATCTCCATCGTACGCGCATCGATGTGTGGTTCGAGCGCCGTTGTGGCGTAGGGCAAGGCGGGCAGTGTGTATGGCATCGTAAGTGGACTCCTTCTGAACGACTGATGGTTGCCCGAAAGAGGCAACGACTACAACCTCGACAGTGTAAGGTTTCGGCAACACTCACATAGAAACCGTCAGGCATGAGACTGCATTCTAGGCAGGCCACCGCGCGGCTCAACCGTTACACCCCAACCAATTCCACGAATCCACAGGACTTTTCAGCTTTGACTCGTCGGCAGTCATCCGTGTCTCAACGCGGGCCGGGACATCCCAATCTGGCGGATTCGCATTTTTCTCTGAATTCGCGTGACGGCCACAGTGAATCCATTTACACTGTGGTGCCCCCAAACTGCCGACTTCGGCTGTCAACACCCTCCCACCTTGTAACTCAGGAGCCCGCAATGCTTGTAATTCCCGGTCGCTATGGAAAAGACACCTGCGATGGATTTTCGCGTCGAGCGATCCTGCGTGTTGGCAGTTCGGCTTTGGCTGGTCTGAGTCTTTCCACGTTGCTGCAGAATTCCGCACGCGGCAACGAGGTGAGCGAAGAAGAAGCTCGTTACGGAGGCAAAGGATTCGGTGCCGCAAAGAGTGTCATCCTGTTGTATCTTCAGGGCGGACCGAGTCATCTGGATCTGTGGGATCCAAAAACCGGCGTCCCCGACAACGTCAAGAGTATCTTCAATCCGATCGACACCACGATTCCCGGCGTGCAGTTCACGGAACTCATGCCAAAGCTGGCTCAGCAGATTCACCGCGCGACGCTCATTCGTTCGCTCAGCTACACACCGATTGGTCTGTTCAATCACACCGCCGCGATCTATCAGATGCTTACCGGGTACACGGCCGACAACGTCAGCCCTTCCGGGCAACTGGAACCGCCGAGCCCGAAAGACTTCCCGAACTTCGGTTCCAACATCGTCAAGCTGAAGCCGCTTCAGAAACCGATGTTGCCCTTCGTCATGATGCCGCGCCCGCTTCAGGAAAGCAATGTCATCGGCAAAGCCGGGACCGCTGGATTTCTGGGCCGAGCGTACGACCCGTATTATCTGTATCCCGCCGGCGACGACATGGACATGGCCAAAATGGACCGCATCAAAGTGGACGATCTGACCCTGCGTCAGGATGTTCCACTCGATCGCCTTCAACGTCGTGCGTCACTGCGCGACACCGTGAACGCCGGCATGAAGACACTCGACAAAGCGGTCGATCAGTACGCTCTCAATGACTACTACGGCAAGGCTCTGGGCCTTGTTCTGTCTGGTCAGGCGCGTGAGGCGTTTAATCTCAGTGCAGAATCGGCAGAGCTGCGTGAAAAGTACGGCAACAATACATTCGGGCAAAGTTGCCTGCTGGCTCGACGCCTTGTTGAAGCAGGCACGAGGGTCGTTGAAGTCAACTGGCCAAAGGTTGCCAACAGCGACAATCATTCATGGGACGTCCACACCGGACTCTCAACTCGAATGAAGACGCAGTCAGCTCCGATGCTTGATGCGGCTCTCTCTGCGTTGCTGGAAGATCTCGACGAACGCGGACTGCTGAAAGAAACGCTCGTCGTGGCGGTGGGCGAATTCGGACGCAGTCCAAAACGCGGCGTGAGCACCTCCGGCAACAGCAACACCGACGACGGTCGCGACCATTGGCCGTATTGCTACACTGGCGTCGTTGCCGGTGGTGGCATGAAACGCGGCTATGCCCACGGTAAGTCGGACGAAACTGCATCGGCCCCCGCAGAGAATCCCGTTCATCCCGGCGAACTGCTCGCATCGATTTACCATGCCGTCGGGCTGTATCCGCGTCGCATGGTCTTCAATCATCTGAACCAGCCACGCGAGATGGTCAAATACGACGCGGCCATGGATCTGTTCGCATAAATGAACAATCGCTGACTGTTGTGAACAGGTCCTATACGACTTATAGGACCTGTTTATTTTTCGCCATTTGACGTCGCGCTTTGTTCCGAAAAGAAACATTCATGGCAGATCGGTTGCTCGAAGGCAAAGTGGCACTCGTCACAGGAGCTGGACGTGGTTTGGGGCGGGCGTTTGCGGAGCATCTGGCGTCGCTGGGTTGTCGGGTCGGCATTCATGGAATGCGTGAACACGGCCCCGCAGAATACGGCGAAGGCACAACTCTCACGGCGACCGCCAGTGAGATTGCGAAGTCGCACGGAGTTCAAACGTGCCGCGTGCTGGGTGACCTGACGAACGTCGATGATGTGAAGCGCGTGGTCAAGGACGTCTGTGC
>JAYTAK010000469.1:0-4075 GCA_043737515.1 Candidatus Kuenenia sp.
TCAAAAGTGTTTTGAAAAATGACATTTCGCGGTGCGCAAAGAAGTCGCAGAAATCTTTCTAAAAAAGGTACTTGACAATGCTAGAAGAGCCCGATGGAAATCCGAATGGGTACTGCGGCGGATTGGTAGCGGCTCAATTGTGATCCCGTCCGGGATGAACCCGGCGGAAATCGTACCCGCGACACGAAATCCCGAAGCAATCGCGCGACGCAGCATCACTGCGGTGGCAGCAGTGAATGAATCTCGATCGATCGGAAATCGAGATCTGTTTTCGGGTCGTGGCCCTGCAGGCTGATGTGGCCGGGATCAAGGCGGCGGCCTTCGCGGGGGTTCTCGTTCGGTGCGCGTGTGTCCCGCCAGTTGACGACCTGGTAGCCGTTGACCCATGAGGCAAATCGGTCTCCCTGAGCCACCAGGACTGCCGTCAGAAACTCGTGGTCGTTCGCCACGACGTACCGGGCGGCCACGCGGCGGAAAATCGCGCCGGTGCCGGAATCGACCGGTCTTGTGCGATTGCCGTCTTTGAATCCGTTGTGAAGCTGAAATTCGTAACCGTGCGAAGGTGCCTTTTCAGTTCCTTGTATCGCTCGAAAGAAGACGCCGCCGTTGAGACCGTCACCGTTCACACGGGCTTCGACCTTCAGTACGAAATCTCCAAACGTGTCATTCGTCTCCAGGAAGCCCGGCCCGTTGGAGACGTGCAGCAGTCCATCGACAACTTTGAATTCGCTTTTTGATCCTGGCACGACGCTCCAACCTGCTGTGTCGTTCCCGTTCAGGAGTGGCTTCAGCGAAAGAGGTCGGATGAAGACGTTGCGAAACGCCGCTCGTCCCTCGTTCATTTGCAGACCAATGCGACCGGTCAGACGAACGGCATCCGACACATCCGTAAAATCGACGATTTGCTTTTCGTCCAGCCAGACCTGGATTACCGGCCCGTTGCAGAGGACTCGAAAATCGTGCCAGGCACCTTCCACAGCAGGCACATTTTCTGCGATATGCCGCCCTACGAGGCTGCCGGTTTTGTGCGTCGGATGGCTGTCGCAGATATTGAGTTCATAGGTGTCCTTCACGGGATTCGATGAATTCTGCGCTGTCCGCAGAAAGATGCCGCTGTTGCCACCTCTGGCCACATGAAAACTGCAACGCAGTTCAAAGTCATCGAAATGAAACGGCGTGAGCAGCAGACTCTTCTCCCCACTGTCTGCGACGATCGTACCGTCTTCAACGTGCCAGTTTGTTTCTGTCGGCACGTCCCAGCCAAACATCGTCCGTCCGTCAAACAGACTGATCCAGCCCGCTCGGATTTCGGCCTCCGTGAGCGACGGTGCAACGAACTCAAGTGCATCATCATCGGGCGGAAGCACCGCAGGCGGAGAAATGGCTTCTCCGCTGGAAAGAGCCACAGATTGCGGTCGCTGCGAAACGGGTTGCGCCGCAGGAATTCCTGATTCGTCTTCGCACCCGGCAACGGAGATCACGATCAGGCTGAATGAAAGCATCCACGAATGAGTTTGCATGTTTTGTCTTTCGCAATTGATGGTCCAGAGTCTGTCACGATACATCAAAGCCGACGTCTCTGAAAGCGTGTCGATTCTGCCCGCGCAAAGCATTGCCAGAGATCACGGACCAGATTTTTCAGCGTGAGTACCTGACGACCGTTTCTGCAACCGCGAGCGAAACCATTGGCTCTGGCCGAGTCAAGCGGTGAAAAGTCGTGGCTTTTTCAGCGAATTCTTAAAGCAAGCTGTGAGAAAACTCGGCTGAATTGACGCAGACTTCGCGAATTCCCCAGGCTGTTCTGGCGGAAACAGGCTGGTTTCGATTACGCTTCCCGGTCCGCTGCGCTGAGGCGCGAACGGGCTGGTGGGACACGATGTCTCTGGTCTGGCTTTGTTCGTTACAATTCTCAGACGGGAAGTTCCAGCTTCCAGCGGGGTATCGACCGTCGCACGAAGCGACTTATTTCCACCGAGACTGACGGCGGCGTTTATCGTCACCGCGTGAATTGACCGACAGAACTGACATATGACGCTTGCGGAGTTAATGCAAAACCGTTTTCGTGCGGACTTGAGACATCGTGGTGCGGCTTACATTGAGGCCGAACGGATCACTCTGGTTCGCGTGACTTCGGAAAACGTGTTCGGACTTGTCATTGACGGCGCTGAATATCAAACCCAGCTTCGTTACCAGCCGGATGACGTCAGCCTGTTTTGTACGTGCGACCAGTTTGCCAAGAGCAAAGTCTGTAAGCACCTGTGGGCTACGATTCTGGCAACGGATTCCGGCGGCTACGTGAGTTCGTCCATGCGCCCCGGTCGAATGACTCCGTTCATGGCACCGAATGCGTACCAGCCGATCAATGTCGATGACCTGGACGCCGGTGCCGATCCGGATGCCGGTGCGAACCTGCCGCGTGGAAAGTCGCGTCCGAAAGCGCAGCCAGTTCAGCGCACGCTGCGTCCGTGGGAAGCGCGACTGATCGAACTTAAAGACAACATGGACGGCCCGACGGATGGCCGCAAGAAATCTGATCCTGAAGAGCGACAGATTTTTTACGAAGTGGATCTGGAGGCCAGCAAAGAAGCCGGCAAACTGGTGATTCAGGCGTCACAGCGTCAGCGTCGAGCCGGCGGGCAGTGGGGCAAAATCAAACCACTCAAAGTCCGACCGGGCGAACTGGATCATATCGAACACGAAGACGACAGAACATTCCTGTCCTACCTTGCCGGAGCCATCCCGGAACGCAACAACTGGACGACGCAGCAGGCCGAACTGCGCACGTCGGCACATCGATTCTATGTCCCGTTTGAACTCGGCCAGCTTGTCCTTCCCGATATGTGCCGCAGCGGTCGCCTGCGCGTGCTGGGCAGTGATGAGGCGGGTGAGCAACTGCTGAACTGGGACGATTCAGAAGCCTGGGAACTTACGATACGCGTGCGCCGCGATACGGAAGTCGAAGGCTGGAAAGTCGCCGGTCTGCTGATTCGCAACGACGAAGTCATGGAACTGGCTGACGTTCCGCTCGTCGTCCCCGGCGGTTTTGTCGTCACCAACGATTCACTGGGATTGCTGCGTGACTTCGGTGCGTCGGAATGGATGAAGGCGCTGACCGACGGCGGTCCATTGCATATTCCGGAAGCCGATGAGCATGACTTTGTTGATCGGCTGCTCGATATCCCGTCACTGCCGCGACTTGATCTGCCGAAAGAACTGCAGCTTGAAGAAGTCCGTGTCAAGCCGTCGCCGGTACTGCGTATTTCGTCTCCTCCGATGAATCGCTGGCGGAACGATTCGCTCAGTGCGGAAGTCATCTTCGATTACCTTGGCACTCCGGTTTCCGGCAGCAGTGCCCGGTGGGCCGTTGTGCAGCGAGAAAGCAATCGCTGCATCATTCGAGATCGTCACTTCGAAGGGACGTGCTGGGAAAAACTGCGTCAGGTCGGCTTCCGTCGTCGGCTGGGTGATCTCAAGCAGTCGATCAATGTCGAAATCGCGCGGCGCGATCTGGGTCGAGCTGTACGTGAACTCGTCGATGGCGGCTGGGCCATCTTCGCGGACGGCAGCAAGGTCCGTCAGGCGGGCGGGATGCGGTTTCGCGTCACGTCGGATCTGGACTGGTTCGATGTTCACACCGACGTCGATTTCGAAGGTCGCGGTGTGTCTTTCCCGGAACTGCTGCGAGCCCTCGAACGCGGCGATTCCACCGTGCGTCTGGACGACGGGTCGCTCGGCATTCTTCCGGAAGAATGGCTGGAACAGATCGGCATGATTTCCGGTCTCGGTACGGCAACGGAAGACGGTCTGCGATTTTCTACGTCGCAGGCGGCTTTGCTGGATGCTTTGCTGGCCACGCAGGACAACGTCGATATCGACGAAGGCTTCGAAGCGATGCGGGAACGATTCCGCAACTTCAGTGGCATGGAACAGGTCGAGGTTCCTGCCTCATTCCAGGGCGAGCTGCGCGGTTATCAACGCGAAGGTTTGTCGTGGATGAAGTTCCTGAGCGACTTCAATTTCGGAGGTTGTCTGGCGGATGACATGGGTCTGGGTAAGACCGTGCAGTTTCTGGCGA
>JAYTAK010000470.1:0-9325 GCA_043737515.1 Candidatus Kuenenia sp.
GACGGTGCCACGCGAATCCCAAACATGCCCTCCTTTGTGTCTTCGAAATCAGCAGCAACATGGGATGCAGTGAACAGCATGTCGTACACCAGCAACCGATTGGCATGAATGGTGACAACGGCCGTTTCTGTGAGTTGTGGTTCACCAGTTTCCGGATGCTGCCACTGGTTGATCGCTTCGAAGATTCCAATTGGTCCACCGGATTGAATCACGCGTACAGAAATGTTGCGAATCGGACCATCTTCTTTCCAGAACTTGATCCCGTTAATCTCATCCACGGAATTCCAGACACCTTTGTGATGCGGATGGTCGGCATCGGATGTGTCTCCGAGTTCTCGATTCACGACAACACCCGACTGAGTCCGCACCGGAAGCAGAAATGGTTTCGGCAGATCGTGCGAAAAGTTGTAGGTCGCGAACGGCTGGCCGTCGATGGTGATCCCCAGTAATGAATCCGCTCTGGAGAATTCGACCTTATCGCCAGCATCGGCGTTCGGTTGCAGGACAGCAAATGCGAGGAACAGGATGAAGTGCTTCAGGTTCGTGGATGACCAGGATTTCATGGCGGGGCTTTCTTGTGAGGAGTGGCGAGCGGAGGCTTCGTGCGAATGGATGTTACACAGCAAACTGCCAGGAAGAAAACGTGTCGCCATGATCAACGCTCGACGCAGGCAATCTGCAATGGCGTGGACTATTCCACTCGTCTCAGTCCCGCCTCGCTGTGCCGATATCGTTCCACTTTGTCAATTGGGTCTCGGTGGTATTAAGAAAACCGGCTACCGACGGTATTCACTCCGTGCGTCACTCGTCATAGCAGCCCGACCACGATCCCTGCGTGCAGGCCATGATCACGGATTCGGCCAATCTTGGGTTGACGGGGGCGGCTGTACAGTATTTCGGACTTGCAAAAGAGCGTCGAGGGGTTGGCATACAGACTGCCGCAACGCGGCACAATGTGAAAGCCTGGGGCATCGCCCCAGAATTCGGGCAATCTCGAACACGAATGCCCTGAAGGGGTGGGATGGAGGTATGCCTCATCATTTCGCCCCGTTGGGGCATTTTATGTCGCGATCCATTTTTCCCAGGGCGATGCCCTGGGCTTTCACATTTCAGGCCTTTGGCCCGAGCCTCTCTCTGGAAGACACTAAGGAACACCTCCTGGCCGAATTACTCGTTTAACCCGACCCAACGGGGGAGGAATCCCTTCGAAACGCCTCGCCTACGGCATCGGGTTAAACGAAAACACTCCTGATCGTCCCTAAATCAACAGCCCGCTAGCCGCCGGTGCTGACCGAATGCACAACCTGCGGCTAGTGCCTTGCGGCTCACACAACAACACTTCCCTCAGTCCTGGCCGCGCGGAGTATAATCCCCCTGCGGAAAATCATGGGAGAATTCTTCAAATGCCATCATCCCCTGCCTCGCACGATCGGGATTCCGGCTTTGAAAAGCAAAGAGCGTCCATGTTGACGAATCATCTGGAGTCGCGAGGCATCAGTGATCCGCGAGTACTTGCCGCAATGGCCACTGTGCCTCGGGAGGAATTCGTGCCAGATGACGAGAAAGCCGAAGCCTATCGCGATGGTCCGCTGCCAATCGGTCATGGGCAGACGATATCACAGCCGTATACGGTCGCGATGATGTGCGAAGCGCTGCAGTTGACAGGGAATGAAAACGTGCTGGAAGTCGGTACGGGGTCCGGCTATGCCGCCTGCGTCCTTTCACACCTGGCTCGACAAGTCCATACGATTGAGCGGATTCCGGAGCTGGCTCGACTCGCGGAAGCCCGACTCCTGCACCTTGGAATTCGAAATGTTCAGGTTCATGTGGGCGACGGGTCACTGGGACTTCCCGAGGCGGCTCCGTTTAACGCAATCGTGGTGACGGCCGGAGGTCCGTCGGTTCCGTCTGATTTCATTAATCAGCTTGTGGAAGGCGGCAGAATCGTCATGCCTGTCGGGTCCATGCATAATCAGACGATGTGTCGCTATACTCGACGACAAGTCGGACTGGAGTCTGAAGAACTGGGAGCGTTTTGCTTTGTTCCCTTGATTGGAGCCGATGCTTGGCCAGATAGTTCCGTGGCCTGATGACTCCGTGGCGTGCAGGTTGCACTCTACTTTACAGGGCTATGGATGAGTTGTTTATCGTTTAACGGCAAGCCGCAGGAGGCAGCGACGTGGCGAGGACGCTGTCGCCTGCGGACGCTGAAGATTGTGGGGCTGGGGCGGCATCGGGAGCTTTTTTATGTCCGTCGCCGCGTGCTGGGGAACTACGCAACCGATGCGTTGGATCTCATCGTGGATTTTTAGTTTCGCCAGGCGGAGCCTCGCCTTGAATCTGCAAAGGTCATCCTCGATCATGCGGAAACAGAGCTTGAGGTGGCAAAGGCAGCGTACTGCGGTCGATGGTGTGGAAAGTGGAGCATCGGCCACCCATCAATCCATGGTTGACAGAGCACTAGCCGACATGGACCTTGGCGACAATTTTGTCCATTTCAGCGGCGGTAAATGCCCGCACGGTCGTCGCGTGTACATTGCCCAGCGAACCCAGATGCAACAACACGGTCATGGCCGTTTCATCATCCGGGGCTTCAAAAATCAGCAGCCCGTCGTATTCGCCCAGCGTCCAATAAACGCCGGTGACTTTGGCCCCCAGCTTTTTCGCAGCCGCTTTCAGCTCAGCCGCACGCTTTGTTGTCTCGTCGATCCCTTTGACGCCCTGCTGTGTGAACTTGATGGTCGAGATAAAAGTTGCCATAGAGGAATCTCCTGCTGTCCGTTGTTGAATGTGGACTGTTGATTGTCGAACACCAGCACTCTACAGTAGGCTGGCTGGGTGAGCAAATCAAGCGAGCCTGACGATGACATGCTCCAGGTCACTCGTCGCACGCATCCGTCATGTCGTCGCTCGCCGTCAAAGAGAACCACGAATGAGTCAATCTGAATACCAGATCCGCCAGCTAGTCGATGAACTTCAGCCACCGGAGTCCGGCAAACAGACCATTGTCCTGCTGGATGACGCAAATTCGAAAGTCGTATTGTTCGCTTTCGCTGCCGGTGGTGGTCTTGCTGAACATGTCGCTCCCGTCCCGGCCATGATCCAGATCATCAAAGGCGAAGCTGAAATGACGGTGGGTAAAGAATCGGTCGCTGGCAAGCCGGGTACATGGATTCAGATGGCGGCAAGAACTCCGCACAGCATCAAGGCGGAATCACCGGTCGTGATGGTGCTGACGTTGTTGAAAGTGCAGTGATGATGAATTGCGGAACGATCTGGCTCGGGGTGAGTTGCCTGCGAGCCAATCTATCGCGCAATCTTCACAGCCGTCGCACCAAGGACCAGAAATCCGCGACCGGAGTTGCCGTGCAGATACCAATACCCATCGTCATCGATGTAGACGCGGGCACCTTCGGCACCGCCGTCAAATGCTCCGCCGAGACCTGAGAGGTAGCAAAAGCCATCATCCTTGTGAATCATTTTGACAGGCGGCTCGTTGTAATCCCACCGGTACGTGGTGAATTCGAATTTCGGTGAATTGAACTTCAGACCTCGGACCCGTTCAAGTTCTTTCTGGAACTCGGCCACACGATTGTCTTCGTCGGCAAGGTCTTCCATGTTGTCCTCAAGGGCCTTGATGTAATTCAGCCGAGCACGTTCTGTCGCTTCTTCGTATCGCAGGCGGGCACGTTCGTATCGGTTACTCTCCGACGTGATTTCTTTTTCGAATTCCGCCTGACCGGGTAGCAGCCCGGTGTCGTTCGCCTCATCCGGTGATGAACCTCCCTCGTGCCCCGCAGGCTGCGTCGCGATGACTGCGCCCAGTATTCCGATAACGATCCATTCGATGACAACTTTCATAGCGTTCTCCCTGATTCAGTGGTTTTGCAAGCTCGTCAAACAGGATGCTGATTATTGACTTCCAGGATGGCAAATTGACAGGAGTTTGTCTGGAGATATGCTGACCCTACCGGATTCTATCTGCGTGATTTCTGGGAACGTCATTCGTTTAACGGCAAGCCGTAGGCGTCGGCGGCAGAGAATTTCGCCTACGCCTACGGCTCGCCGTTAAACGATCATTCTCCCACACTCGATTTTTCCTTCAAAACCAACCGGGAGCTGCACATAGAATCCGGTAGAGTCAGGGCATTACAAACTGATGCCCTTCCGGTCGCACGGTGAGTACAGGGCACGGCGCAGTACGCACCACACTCTCTGCGACGCTGCCTATCATGACATGCGCTAAACCCGTCCGACCGTGCGTGGAAAGCACGATCAGATCAATGTTTGCCTCGCGGGCGTAGCGAACGATTTCAACCCTCGGCGATCCCTCGGATATGGACCGGACCACGGTTCGACCGGTCGACCATCCCGCGTCGATAATTCCAGCCAGTTTTTTTTCCGCAGCCGCCCTGGACTCGCTGACGAACGTCGGCAAGTCCAGGCCAAATCCAAACGCGGGGGTCGAAGAGAGATGGTGTTCGAGCGTGTGGAGAATATGAAGTTCCGCATTGAACCGCGTTGCCAGTTCGCAGGCGTACTGCGTGGCAGCGGCGGAATAGTTGCTGAAGTCAGTCGGCAGCAGAATTCGCTGAATTTGGATGGTCATCTCGCTTCTCCAGTATTTGTGCGGCTGTTGGATGGTCACGGTATGCTTGACTGTATCCGATTATACTCCGCGCAGCCAGGACTGAGGGAAGTGTTGTTGAGTGAGCCGCAAGACGCCAGCGATGTGTTGATTTTGGCGTAGGGTGCGTGAAGCGGAGCGCAACGCACCTTTTGGGGAAAGCGCGAGAAACTGGTGTGTTTCGCTAGCGCTGCACACACCCTACATCAATCGCTAAATCAACACACCGCTAGCTGCGGGTTGTGCATTCGGTCAGCACCGGTGGCTAGCACCTTGCCGCTCACAAAACCTCAAATCTGACCGCGCGGAGTATAGCTCGGCGCGATCGCCGCCCTGGAAGCAATGGTGAGACCGAAGTGGGCTTGTCACACCCTGCACAATTCGGTCGCGAACACGGTGAAGACCGTCTTTGTCTACCGTCTTTGAAAAGTTTTGTTACGCTGAGTCGAGATATTCTGCAACGGCGAGCACGGCGAGGATTCAGATCATGAGAGCCACTCACATCGTCCTTTTGGTCTTCTGCTTTTTTCCGACCCTGACACTGTCACAGGCCGCAGCGCTGGAAGAAACCAGACGGGTGGATTTTAATCGGGACATCCGTCCGATTCTTTCTGACACCTGCTACACCTGTCATGGCCCGGATGAGCAGCAGCGGGTCAATGATCTGCGGCTGGATCGCCGGGAAGTTGCGTTTGCGGATCGCAAGGGCCATCGGGCGATTGTGCCCGGTGATGTTTCGGCCAGCGTGCTCCTGCAAAGAATCGCCTCAACTGACCCTGAGAAACGAATGCCGCCAAAAGATTCCGGGCGCGAACTGTCTGACGCACAGATGCAACTGCTGACAGAATGGATTCGGCAGGGAGCCGACTGGACTGAACACTGGGCCTTCGTCGCACCACAACGTCACGATCCGCCACAGACGGCGCTGAAGAACTGGAGCCGGAATCCGATTGATGATTTTGTGCTGGCCCGACTGGAGCAGGAAGGGCTGAAGCCGTCCGAAGAGGCAAGCCGCAATACTTTGATTCGCCGAGTCACGCTCGATCTGACCGGACTTCCGCCGACTCCGGAAGATGTGAATGCCTTTCTATCGGATTCGTCACCGACCGCATACGAAACCGTCGTTGACCGGCTGTTGGCAACGCCGCGATACGGTGAGCACATGGCTGTGCGGTGGCTGGATGCGGCGCGCTATGCTGATACCAGCGGGTATCAGAACGATGGTCCGCGGTCGATGTGGCGATGGAGAGACTGGGTCATCAATGCGTTCAACCGCAACCTGCCGTTTGATCAATTCACGATCGAACAGCTTGCCGGAGATCTTCTGGAAAATCCGTCGCTCGATCAGCGGATCGCCACCGGGTTCAACCGCAATCATCGAGGCAACGCAGAGGGCGGAATTATTCCCGAGGAATATCAGGTCGAATATGTTGTCGATCGTGTCGATACGACATTCACGGTCTGGCTGGGTCTGACAATGGGATGTGCTCGCTGTCACGATCACAAGTACGATCCGCTTCCTCAGAAAGATTTTTATCGGGCCTTTGCGTACTTCAACAACATCCCGGAGAGCGGCCGAGCCATCAAAGAAGGCAACTCGCCGCCGATCGTCAAGGCGCCCTTGCCCGAAGAACTGTCAAAGCTGGAGGAGCTTGATCGGGCCGTTGCTGCAGCCTCAGTCAGCGTGAACGAGTTGCAGGACGAACTGGGCAAGACTCAACGCCTGTGGGAATCAGACTTCTCGCCAACACAACCGATCGACTGGTCCGTTGCTGATGGACTCGTGAATCATTTTGTCTTTGATGGCAATCTGACGGACTCGGCTCGAAAAGCCGACGCAGCATCCGACGCCAGTCCGCCCGAGTACGCTGCCGGTCGCCTCGGACAAGCGCTTGAACTCAATGGTGCGTCGATCCTGAATGCCGGTGATACGGCTGGCTTTGGATACTTCGATAAGTTTTCGATCGCTGCCTGGGTAAAGGCGACTGGTGACAACGGGACGCTGATATCCCGCATGACCCCGGTCGAAGAAGGAGCCGGTTATTACGTGCATCTTCGGAATGGCCGGATTCAGGTGAACCTCATCAAGCGATGGCTCGACGACGCTATCCGCGTGGAGAGTCAGGAACCCCTGCCCCTGAATCAATGGTGCCATCTCGCGGTGATCTATGACGGTTCACGTCTGGCAGACGGAATTCGCGTGTATGTCGATGGGCAGCCCATTGTGATGATCACGAAACTGGACCGACTGAATCAGACGTTCGCCTTGCCGTTGGAACCACTCCGCATCGGTGGCGGACAGAGTTCGTTCACCGGTGAACTGGACGACGTCCGCATTTACGCGCGTGATCTGGCGGCGGCTGAAGTTGACCTCCTGGCCGTTCCGCAGTCGGTGTCTGAAATCCTCCGTCTTCCGGTCACGTCACGCAATGCGGCTCAGCGGCGCAAGCTCACCCGGTATTTTCTCGATCACCATGCACTGGCGAACATCCGCGATGCCGACCGACTTCTGACTGATCTCATTCAGCAGCGACGTGCATTCCACGAGAACCTGCCAACCGTGATGGTGATGCAGGAAATGGAGAAGCCTCGGGACACGCATATCCTGATCCGAGGACAGTACGATCAGCCCGGAGACAAAGTCGAACCCGGTGTTCCAGCGGCCTTTCCAGCGCTGCCGACCGGTGTTCCAAACAATCGCCTTGGACTGGCTCGCTGGCTGGTCAGTCCGGAGCATCCGCTGACAGCCCGAGTTGCCGTGAACAGATTCTGGCAGTTGTACTTTGGCCAGGGGCTGGTCAGCACCAGCGAGGACTTTGGCGCTCAGGGCGAAAGTCCCAGCCATCCACAACTGCTGGACTGGCTGGCGACGGAGTTCGTTCGTCTCGGCTGGGACATGAAGGCGTTGCAGAGAGTGATCGTCACGAGTGCAACCTATCGCCAATCCTCCACCATTTCGCCTGACCTGCTGCTCCTCGATCCCGAAAATCGACTATTGGCGCGAGGGCCACGGCGACGACTTCCGGCGGAGACGATCCGAGACCAGGCGTTGTTTGTCAGCGGATTGCTGACGAACCGCATCGGAGGTGCGTCCGTCAAGCCCTATCAGCCGGAAGGTCTGTGGCAGGAGATCGCCACCGATACCGAATACATTCAGTCGCACGGCGACGATCTTTATCGCCGCAGCCTTTATACGTACTGGAAACGCACGGTTGCACCGCCCACGATGGTGACACTCGATGCCACAAGCCGCGAAGCCTGCACCGTGCAGCGGGCTCGCACAAACACGCCGCTGCAGGCTCTGGCGCTCATGAATGACATCACGTTTGTCGAAGCCGCCCGAGTCTTCGCTCAGCGAGTAATGGAGGATGTCAATGGCTCGGTCGAAGTCCGGCTCAGTCATGCATTCCTGACCGTGACTGCGAGAACACCTCAGCCCGAAGAACTTGCCGTCCTTGAGCGACGCTTTCATCGCAGTCTGGAAATCTTTCGAAATGATCATGCCGCCGCACGCGAGTTAATTCATGTGGGCGAATTCAGCGTGAATGAGACTCTGGACGTCTGCGAACTTGCAGCACTCACGACGGTGACCAGTCTGATTCTGAATCTCGACGAAGTAGTGACTAAGGAATAGTACCAATGGAAACTGACAACGGCGCAACCAACAGGGTGAATCCGATAAGTGATGATTGGCCTGCGATTCGCTGCGGAGCAGCGGAGGGAGGTAGCCTAATTGCACTTGGTTTAGAAAGTAGCTGACTCTACCGGATTCTATGTGTAGTTGAAAAACCGAGATTACAGGGTGAATTCAGGTCCAACGGGCCGGCGCTATGTTAGCCTGGGGCATCGCCCCAGGACGGAAACACAAGCGAGTTACTGAGCCCCAAAGGGGCGGTACTAATACGAATAACAGGTTAGGATCGCCCCGTTGGGGCTTTGTGAACATTGTTTTGAAAGACACCTGGGGCGTTGCCCCAGGCTGACATAGGCCAAGCCCGTTGGGCCTGAAGACAGATCTTAGAAGACAATGCAAAACCACCTGCGGTTTAAGAAATCACGACACACAGAATTCGGTAGAGTCAGGAAAGTAGCAGGCACTTTCCAAGTGCCGTAGCCCTTGAAAACGGGCGGATTAGCGGACGGCATACGGAGTGTGCCTGCTGCTTTTGATGTAAACCAACAATCCAGACAGACCCATTGAGTACCTGACCATGAACACACTCTGCAATCATCTACTTGAGGAAACTCGTCGGCACTTTCTTGCTCAGAGCGCGCAGGCTGTCGGCCTCGCGGCTCTGGCGTCGCTGATGAAAGAGTCAGGGACTGCGCGGGCTGAGGAGCCAGCCAGCGGTTCGGGGCTTCGCGGATTCCCTGATCTGCCGGTCCGGGCCAGGCGTGTCATTTCTCTTTTTCAATCCGGAGCCCCGTCACAGATTGATCTTTTTGATCACAAGCCGGGACTGGTCGATCTCCAGAATACTGACCTGCCGGATTCTGTCCGACAGGGACAGCGTTTGACCGGCATGACAAGCACTCAGGCCCGCTTTCCGATCGCCCCTTCGAAATTTCAGTTTGCACAACATGGCAAGTGTGGAGCCTGGATCAGTGAGTTGCTGCCTCAGACGTCGAAGATTGCCGATGATCTCTGTTTCATCAAATCGATGCACACAGAAGCGATCAATCATGACCCGGCAATCA
>JAYTAK010000471.1:0-9308 GCA_043737515.1 Candidatus Kuenenia sp.
GACGCATGGACGTGCAACGGAAGTCTAATACTGGATCCCAAGTGGCATTCTCGCTCATAATTGCAGTGCAGATTCCCAACAACTAAGCGGGCCATTGAAAAAAATGCCATTGCAAACTCAGGACTGGCGAAATCGCACCCGTTTTGTCGCCACCCTGTTGAAAAGGCCGCAGAGCCGAAAGCTCAAGCACTTGGCCGGAGCGGACAAAGAGCCCAGAATGCGGGGAGAGGCCAGTCAAGGGCTGCCGAATTGGGGGGCACCGCCCTGCACAAGCGAAGCTGTTGATTTATAGGTGGGATAAGCTTCCAGCTTGTCATTGCTTTCAGGAGACATAGCGTTTTCGGCAGTCGATACCAGAATGGAAGCCTGGCCCGAATAGAATTCGGACTCAATCAACAGACCGTAATCGCAGCGCGGAAGGCTGGGAGGAAACCAAATCGGCAGCGCGGCCCCGACCCTTGACGGCCTCGGGGTATCCCCACGGAAAGCCAAAAGCCGTTCGCGACCAAAGCCGGAACGCCAGTTCCGCCTGCGTTTTCGCATCAGGGAAACGCAAGGGCAGCTCCTGCACCAGCAGAACCGGAGCGATCAGCGAAGCCCAGAGTCACCCGACCTCGAATGCGGGGATGTGATACCACTTAAAAAGCCTCAAGCTCTCAACTCAGCCGACGCTTCGTCAACATTGAACCTGTTCAATTGAAAAACGAGTGAATCCGTTGTTATCATCGGGGTGAGTCTAAGCGTCTCCTGGGAATATCGTCCGGTACATCCATCCTTGGCTCTCCAGCCCACTGAACAACCGGAAAATGTCAAAGCCACCACCGTGTCCGCCGCAAATGTCCACCAGCGACTTCGGACATAACGTCATGCGGTGGGGAAGTGGCAAAGAACCTGCCTTGGCCAGGAAAAAGACATTAACCGCAAGCGAACTTTGCAATGCTGGCGTGACCCTCGAATGCGCTCGTCTGTGGCTGGATTTCTATCTGGAATACATTGAACGCAAGGAAGCAGAAGGGGCAAATGTGGAATTGCTTAATCCAAGCGCTATCGGCAGAGCGGAGCTGATGGAATATGCGTGCAACCTGCTCGAGGAAGACCAACCATGATTGTACGCGGAACAATAATTCGAAATCCCCACGCTGAGCCACTGATGGTCATCGTGGAACCTTGGGGAGAACAACATCAAGTGGCACCACAGGAAGCGATTCGCGTGGTTTTTCACTGTGACCGGGATGGTGAACCTGAAGTTTCCGCAGAGAAGAATTTGATCTCAATTTACGGTTGGGCTGGCTCAGATTTTCTAGTCGTCAAGAATAATGTGTGCGTCGATCAACCGGATCTGCGCACTGTCATTCGCTGGATTTGGAAGTCCGAATCGGTTCAGCCATCGATCGATGATGAAAACACGATTAAGTTACAATTCGCGCAGGATGAACTCGACACCTCACCGTATTGGGATGAAAAAGGCCGCCAAGCTGCACTGACGGCGGTGTCGATGGTTGCGCCTCTGCTGCCCTCAAGGAGACAGCAACTGACATGGCGATTCTGTCAGCATGTCTTGTTCAGACGTGGCGTCTTTCTGGAAGATGACCACACGCGAATGCAGCAGTTTTTCAAAGCACTAACGAAGAGCTACGAAGATATCTACGGCGTCCTTGATGGTTGGCACCAAGTGCCAACAGGGCAAACGCGATACGCTAAGATTTAGGCAGCCTCGCTCTGAGTAATGGTGGTGCGAAGAAATAGCGTTTCTTTCGATTGAATTCTTTGAACCCATCGAGAACGAAGGTGATCGCTGACTGCAATGTCCTGCCACCACGACTCGAAATCGGACTTGTTCTCGGGCAATCCTCGCTCCCTCCAGGCAGTTCGGGTTGTTTCGTCAAAACTTGCGAGGTACGCACTGAATTCGTCAAAAGTCACACCGTTTGCGCTTAGCACAGTCTTCTTCCTTGTTGAACCGTTCGGCAAAATCTGCCGGATGTTGTTCAATTGCCAATGGCTCTGCAAGGCCAATCACACTTGTCGCTGCCTTTGATCAGATAGGCAATCGTGGAACTTGCAGATTCGCCAGTCATCTGGGCAGTCGAGGATATCTGGGAAGAATCTCAGTTCGTGCCTGGGAGGACACCGACAGCGTGGCCTGCACAAGCGGAGCAAGGAAGGCTGGGAGGCAGCCGAAATCGCAGCGTGGCCCCGCCCCTTGACAAACTCGGGGTGTCCCCCAGCCGCAAGACGCCGCTCGCGACCAGACCCGGAATTCACTCTGCTCGGGTTCCTTGTCATTCTCCAACCGCATCCGACCGCATCAGCCGCCACGCATTTGCGTCCGGTTTCCACACGCACCGTGGGATAAGCTTCCAGCTTGTCATTGCTGTTCAAAAACAAGGAATTCTCCGCAATCGATGCCAAGCTGAAAGCCCAGCCCACCGGAAGACAGACCACGTCAACAGGCCGATAGCGCGGCAGACAATGTTTGGTGCCCTTAAAAAGGCCGCAGAGCCGAAAGCTCATGCTTTTGGCCGGAGCGGACAAATAGCCCGGAATGCGGGGAGAGTTCGTCAAGGGCTGTCGCTTCGAGGGGCACCGACCTGCACAAGCGAAGCTGTTGATTTATAGGTGGGATAAGCTTCCAGCTTGTCATTGCTTTCAGGAGACATAGCGTTTTCGGCAGTCGATGTCAGACTGGAAGTCTCGCCCGCATGGAATTCGGACTAAATCAACAGACCGTAAGCGCAGTCGGACAGTCGGCAATCACAACCCCGACGTCAAATCATTCAAATCCTGAGCAATGCGTCCTGCGGCCACAAGCTGCTCGCGAATATTGTTCGGAATTGTGGGAGCCACCGACACCCGCTCAATTTGCCAATCGCGGTATTCGGGATACTGGTGGAGAAAGCGTGCGACATGCCCGTCAAGCACCGACAAATCTGCCATCAGCTTGTCCGCCGACCGCTTACACGAACCAAAGCGAATGATGTGATCAACTCCATTGATCGCCACCAGATCGATCTCTGTATCTCCTCGATCCCAGTAGCCTTCTATCCGATCCGTCAACGGAAAATCGCCGATTCGTTTGCGACTACGCTCCTGATAAAGCTGTCCCACAAGTTTTTCAAGCATCCGACCTTCCACGTCGAACAAACGCTGATTGGCCGTCGTCACCAAATCGTCAGCAGGTCGAAAATTCAATGCCGCCACAGGACTCGCCAGAGCCGCCAGCCATGACTGAAGGAAATTATCAGCCAAATAATACCGCGTCTTCCTCGCCGTCGGCTTCGCAAAAATCGGCAGTCGTTTTTCGATCAGGCGATACCGATCCACCAGAGTTGTCAGATAGCCGCCCACCTGCTCCGACCGATCACCGCTGACCTGACGCACATGCTCCTGCAAATCTGAGTGCATACAGCCGCTGTGCCGAGCAATGAATTTCAGCACGACGTCATATCGTCCCCGCAGTTCCTTCAGAAACCAATTCTCCGCCTCCGTCCTCAGCGGCGACGAACTTTCAAAGAACATCCGCTGCAGAAGTTGAATGCGATCAGCACCCAGCACGCCTTGCTCATAGCAGTCGCGATAAAATTTCGGCACACCTTCAAACAAGGTCCACAGAAACAGCAACCGCTCGGGTGATGTATCCGCATGCTCGCGGAGCAAGGCCAGCACCGAAGCAATATCGAGATGCGACAGTTCAATTTCATCCGTGATGCGATTGAACAACGGAGCCGACCGGTCTCATTGACAGCCGACAAAACACCGGCGGGCGCTGAATCCGGAATCTGAACATAAAACACCGGCTTGCCGCCCGAACTCTGAATCGCCTGCTGGATCAGCGTCGTTTTACCGATACGGCGACGCCCCGTAATCTTGGCAAAAAACCAGCGGTTCCGACTCAGGATCTGAGTGGTCGCCCTGAGTTCATCTGTCCTGCCATAAAACCTCCAAACCATACCCAACCTCGCTAAGGTAAAACATTTTGCGTTACCTCACATTATCGCGTAATTCGTTGCTACACAAGGAGAAAGACCGATCAGTGACCGTCGATTACGCCAGATGTCAGGCCAGTGGTGCAAACTGAGGTTCTTCCCGGCTGAACTGCGAGACTTTTGAATGACGCAATCTACAAAAATGTCATAGCAAACTCAGGACTGGAGAGATAGCACCCGTTTTGTCGCCGCCCTGTTGAAAAGGCCGCAGAGCCGAAAGCTCATGCTTTTTGCCGAAGCGGACAAAGAGCCCAGAATGCGGGGAGAGGACAGTCAAGAGCTGCCGAATTAGGGGGGGCACCGACCTGTACAAGCGAAGCTGTTGATTTATAGGTGGGATAAGCTTCCAGCTTGTCATTGCTTTCAGGAGACAAAGCGTTTTCGGCAGTCGATGCCAGACTGGAAGCCTGGCCCGCATGGAATTCGGAACAAATCAACAGACCGGAAGTGCAGCACGGAAGGACGGAAGGAAACCAAATCTCCAGCGCGGCCCCGGCCCTTGACGAATTCGGGGTGTCCCCACGCAAAGCAAAGAGCCGCCCACGACCAAAGCCGGAACGCCAGTTCCGCCTGCGCATCCGTATCAGGGAAACGCAAGGGGGCAGTTCCTGCATCAGCAAAAACGTAGCGAACGTGGAGCCTGTGAGTTAACGGAATTCGGCAAAACAACTGTATTGTATGACATCTGTATCAATTGTACTGTAAGGAGCTACGCAGCAGGTTCTTGTATTTCGCCACACCTAGAAAACAGTTGCGGAATGGAGAAGTAGCTGCCTAAGTTACGAGTTTCGACCGAGATATGGAGTGTTTTGTATGGTCCAAACCAGATCGATTTTTCTGACATTTGTGGTATTTGTGAACTGCGGCGTGACTCTCTCGCAAGAAACCGGCGGCCAGTTGCAGCCAATCCCAGATCGAATTGGCTCCGATTCGAACCAGAGAATGAATGGCCGTTGTGGATGTGAGGAGTGCAGTCGATCAATGATGTTGGATCAACAGAGTAGGTGCAATGATTGCGAAACTCCGCTTCGAACCGACTGCGGAAAATACGTGGTGCAATCAGGATGCCAGTCATCTTGTGAGCCTTGTTCCCGTACGACTAGGCTTCCGATATTCAACGAAGGCGGAGGCAAACTAGACGAAATTCATTTTCCTCGACCAATACTTCAAGTTCGCAGCGATGAAGTCGTTGTTGAGCCGTTTGAAGTCACAGTAAGAAACGTGTCAGGTCAGCCATCCGAATATGTTCTGGTAGCCGGTGTAGTCCGGACAGCCTCATCCAAATTGAAGTCTGAAGTTGAGCTACAGGTTGATGTACTGACGCAGTCAAACCAAGTCGTCAGGATTCGACAGCAGAATATCGCCAACGCGGGCATTGACCCAGAACAAGAGGGAACACTCCGAGTATTCGTGAAACTCATTCATACAACGACGAACGAAGTGCGAGATCACAAATACTCCGAAGAATGGAGGCTCCGCGATCTCAAAGTAGGCGATTCTAATTCGAGGATCCGACCGGATCAGCAAGTCGTTATTCGTTTGCCCTATTGACAGGATCGATGGCCTCAGGTCGAAAATACTCGACATTCCGATCGATTTTTCGAAGCTCGAATCCTTTGACTTGAGGTAAGTTGCCACCTGAAAACGAACTCGTTTGACATCGTAACCTTTGAAGTCCAGTGGCACCATCCAATTCATCTAGAGCGGTAATCTCCCCAACTCCAATCAGCGCAAGATGCTTCAGCTCGGTCAACAGGTCTAATCCCTTGAGCGAGAAATCTCCACGTCGATTGGAGAGATCTAGTTCTACAAGATTTGGAAAACACGCTAAGTCTCTCATATTGGCAATCCAATTCGCGCTGCCATCTAAACTGAGAAAACGAAGGTTCTTTAAAACTACGGGCGGCATTAACTGTTCTGTGTCCCAGAATTCTGCGACGTGATCGCAGTCTTTCAAGATTAGTGTTTGCAATTCATTGAGCTCGCCTAGTTTTTCGGGCGTTATCAATGAATGGTTCAACGTTAGCTCTAGCTCGGTGAGCGTCTTTAGCTTCCAAACACTGCCGAGTGAGTACTCTTCTGGCGGAAACGCAGTTAACTTCAACTCGATTGGGGCGTCAACGGTGGCCAGAGACTGGAGAATTTCTGTCCACGCTGTCGTTGGGCGGTCTGGAGATGGTTCGATTCGGACTATTTGAATTCCATCCTGGTCATCGACATCGCAATTCCATCCACTCGTGTCACATAACTTTACCAATCCTTCCAGCTTTGAAGCCGACGGGGCTGTTTTCCCTGCCACATCAATTGAGGACTTCAATGTCTCCCCGATGTGTTTGGTGGCGAGCTTCCCAGGAATGACTATCGCGAATCGTTGCGCCACCTCCGCTTTCAGGTAGTTCGCGATCACATTGTGGTCGTTGGACATCGAATATCGAGTTGGGTCGCCAAGATACCTCGCATATTCTTCAGACAACTTATCGGCATATTTGCTGGAAATCTGTCGGTGCGTCGATTTAATGCGATCTCGATTCTCTTGATACCAGGCACTATGCAACTCGATACTTTGGACTCTGTCCTGAAATGCGCTTAACTGGTTCCGGAATCGCAGATTTACTGCAGCCAAATCAACCGCTTCCAATCGCAACTTGCCGTGGAGTACATCAATAACAAGATCAGGCGTCAACTCCTGACCAGAATTCAACTTGATCGGCTTAGTGTCTCGCGAAATCTCTACAGATATCTCTGTATCCAAAGCCAAGAAGAGTAGCCACCAATTGCAATCTCTCTTTCCAAACGGAATGCCTAGATCTAGCTGTGATTCTTCGACTTGTCGCATCCATTCGTAAAGGGATAAGCCACTTGGGCCAACACTCTCCGCCTGAAGCTTTCCGGCATCAACCTGCTCTCCGCAAAGAATTGGTTCCAAATAGTCCGTGCCGTGTTGCAACGCAGAAACATACATGTCCGAAATGCGTGTCGGTGTTCCTTTACTTGGCAGCGACACCGAAACATTCTCCCACACCGTGTGAACAGCGTCGCCCGCGTTAGTCGGTTTTAGAAACTTGCTGTCTACGTTTTTCCAATGCTCTTCGACATAGAAATCATTCGCCAATTTTCGAAATTCGCTCACACTTACTTTGGCCGCGATGGGGGAGCTAGAATTCAGCCTCGATAGATTTGTGCCAATGGAATGAGCACAGTAATACAAAGCAGCAATCAACAAGGACATGATCACAATCGACGCCAAGAGTTGGATGCGATGGTGATCGCCTCTACCCAAAACCGGCACTGCTTCCTCTCGGGCGGTCGAGCTGGGAGGCGATGTTGCATTCAGTGCTTTTTCCAAGAATGGACGCCAATACTCCTTGATATGCAATCGTTCAAAGTAGTCTGAGTGTCGGTATCCTTCGAATGCCTCTTGTTCGAGTCGTAAATCATTTTCCGGGAAATTCAATTTACTGAAACCGATCGTTCCCGATGCGCCGGTTCCTGGAATGACCCAACTGGAAATTACGGTCCAAGTATCGTGTAGACCGTGTTCATTTCGTACGGCCTGCACTTGACCTCGATCTATCAGGGCTTTCCAAGGGAAATCACGCGGTAAAATCGACCCAACCAAGATCACTCTATTTAACCGAATCGTCGGGAACCTCAACAAGGCATTGCCTATAATGTAAGTGCCAAAGCTGTGAGCGATAACAGACGGGTATTTACCGTTCGGTCCAGAAGCAAATCTATTCTGGCTATCTGACACTTCATTGGTGTAGCGTTTCCGAAACCAATATACTCTCGCGGTACGGGAGAATGGAGATAGAAACTGAAAGAGATTAAACCAGCCATATCGCCAGTCTTCTAGCCGAAGCGTCCACCCTTTGCCAAAAACATTAGAGTCTTCGCCTAGAGTGTTGCTTGCGACTTCAACCCACGAGCCGTGGGTGCGAATGCCATGAAGTGGCAGAATTGTCTTTGGGTGCTGTTCGTTCAACGAAGCGGAAAATGCGTTCTTGGTCTCTGGCGTGCGGACATCAGAGTCTTGAGCATCATGCCTCAATTCATCTGCATTCGTTGCGTGGTCAGGGCTTGAGCCGGTTGGCGTCTCAGGTATCGAGGCTGACTGCAATCGAAGATGCATCTGCTTATGGCGTTGAAGTATGAGCTTTGAGATTTCCTGAGGCTTTAGATCCGTGGCGTCTAGGTACCCGTCTATTCCAAATGTGCCTTTTACGTCACCCTCGCCCATTCGAACAAACATAATCTGATCATCACGTTGTTGTTTGATTAGATCCCGGATGGATCGAAACTCAAGACCGCACCACTGCTTCTGGTCGTAAATCTTGGATAAAAACACGACAACCAATTCAGTTTGGTCGTGGTATAGATTCTGCAGATAGGTATCCAGATTTGGGCGAGCCAGTTCCGCCGCGAAGTACTCGTCGTACAACACTCGCTCTCTAGTCAGAATCTTTGCGAGTGAATTCGCGACTAAACCGACACATCGCCGTTGCTCTTCTGGAAATGTCAACGCAACTGCAAATCGTTTAGCCACGAGATTGTTCCTTCAAACCTTACAACGACTGTCCTCAACTCGAATCGATCCGGCAAATTCCCAGCTGTGTCATTCTGAATCATTGGTTCGCAATTGTGATGGTGCCAACTTGAAGGCTAATGAGCGAGTTCATTGAAGCGACTACCGGGGAAATGATAACAGCCAGGGGGATGTCATTCCAACGATTGCGAGGAAGTTTGGTCATCGTTCGTTGTTCATGCGTGTTTTGGGGGCACTCAGAGTCTCTACTCAACAGATCGTTCTCGCCGCCGCCAACGTTTTCTCCGCTTTCTCTGCAACAAACCGCCATCGCCGTGCATTTCTCTGGTGGAGGGAACGGCTGATGATGAGCAAGCCGTGGACCTCTGATTTCAGTGATTCTCTTTTTCGGAGAGGTGCAGATGAAGACATCGACGACAGATTCACGGTGGTCAGGGCTCAAGCGACGGTTCTTGATTGTTGCGTTGCTGGTTGGGATTACCGGCAGTCAGGTTGGGTGTGGGTGCGAATGTGCGACGGTCGCAACATTGGCGACAGCGGCCGCTGCGGCGGGACTGGTGGTGTTTTTGGCGAGGGGAGGCTTGGGGCCGGATTTGGCCGCGACCCAGATCGAAGAGTTGTATACTCCGCGCGGCGGGGACTGAGGGACGTGTTGTTGAGTGAGCCGCAAGACGCTGGCGGGTTGTTGATTCAGTGGCCACTTTGTTCGTAGTCCCGGCTTCAGCCGGAATTCACTGGCGGTATCCGACAAAAAACCGCTTGAAGGCGGGACTACA
>JAYTAK010000472.1:0-1703 GCA_043737515.1 Candidatus Kuenenia sp.
GCGAGCGAACAGCCGTGGCAGGCATTGCAGACGTAAATGCTCGAGGTGGTCTGGACTTCGACCACGGGTCAGGCAACCTGAGTCCGGGTCAGCACCTTGCAGTCAGTCACTCCGTGCAGTTAAAACTTCCGCTTGAACACCTGCGCGATTCCAGCGGCCGCATGACGCCGAACGGCGAATCGTTGTTTCTGCTTCTCGCACGGCGCATGAAATCTCTTTCGCTCAACATCATGTTCACTGCTCATTCAATCGACGATGCCAGATTCGCAACCACGATTGCCGCACTGATGATGCGCGAAGTTCCATTGGAATCGACGCAGATCAGAATCAGTTCCGATGCGATTCCGACAGCTGGTGATACGCCAGGTGATTCGGTGTTCACCGTTACGCTTACTAGACATGAAACGGTCGATGGAGATGCAGAATGAAGTCGTTTCGCGTGAGCATCGCTGGACCAACGACACTGACGATGCTGAGTGGACTGGCTATTATCGTCGCTGCAACTTTGGCACTTGGCTCAATGGCACAAGATCAGTCAGGGCAGTCAGCAGCAATGGTTTCGATGTCGTTTCGAGCAGAAATGCGAGCCGCCGAAGATGAATTCACGATCATACCGATCCGATGCGCGGCGGCACAGGATTCGGCAATGACGAAACCGCGTTTGCCTGGCAGGATTGTGATTTCGTTTGGTCAGGTGAAGGACAATCTCAATCCGGCGCGGGATTTCGCAAACCTGTTGTCTGAACTGGAACGGGTCGCTGGACATTGTACGATCGACGCACCGGTTCGGGAAGTTCGAATCAATGTGGTTAACGCCGACCCTGAATCTGTCACCTCGATTATCAAGGAAGCCTGCGATCTGTCGGACGCTGCAGATTCAGTGCTCGTACGCAACAGAATGCAGGCAGAGATCCAGACATGGGCGGCATCACCGACGCCAACGGCATGGATCGATGCAATCCTCGAGGCAAACCGCCTGCATGACGAAACGCTGTTGCAATTGTCGACCGCAGGTACGCCGCAGATCTCGATCAGATCATCAGCCGCCCTGTGGCCGGATGCAGACCGCATCCGTCCCGCCTTGACAATCGTGTTGCGGTTTCCATTGCCTGACTAGTTCGGTGTGCCTGCGCGTTGCTTGTCACACCCTGCAAATTGCGGATGGTCGTTTACTGCCCGACCGCACCTTCCATTTTTGCGAATGCCCCGAGGCGGCTTCGCAGGAAATGAGGTCTCCGGATCCGGTGTTGGATACGGTTCAGAACTCGCTCAGCCTGAATCGCCGGATGATCGGCGGCGTCGGCTGAAAAACCCACGACGGACCCAATCCCGAACACTCCGGAACACCAGGTTTCCAGATTTGCGGCGCACCAGAGCTGACCATGTTCATCGGGTTCGATTCCGATGGCTGGCAAGCCAAGGTGCTCGGTGAATCCCAGCGTCCTGCGGCAGTCCACAATCTGCTGTTCGTCGGGCGAAACAGGTCCGTCAACCGTCAGCCCGAGTTCCGCCGGATGATGCACGATCTGCACTCCCGCGCCTTCGGCCAACTCGAGCAGGCCGCAATCACTGTTTTCACGGGACAGCAGACTGGTGTGAACTCCAAACAGACTGAGGAAGGAAGCAAACCCGGCACCAAAGTCTTCGCCGCCCAACACAATCAATGACTCGGGAAGACTGTGTCCTTCGAGAAACGATTCGAC
>JAYTAK010000473.1:0-4060 GCA_043737515.1 Candidatus Kuenenia sp.
GGCGACAGCCTGCTCGTCGCCGGTCCCTCCGGAGGGGGCAAAACCGTCCTCGGCATTCAATACATCGCCGAGGGTTTGAGCAAAGGCGAGCCGTGCATCGTCGCCATGTTCGAAGAGCTTCCCAACGAGTACATCCAGCGGGCCGCCTCGTTCGGCTTCGACCTCGCCAAGTACCTCAAGGACGGCTCGCTCAATCTCATTTACCTGAGGCCGCTGGACCTCTCGGTGGATGAGACGGTGCATGAAATCGTCAACGCGGTCAAAGAGATCGGCTGCAAGCGACTGGTCATCGACTCGTTGGTCGGCTTCGAGATGGCACTGGCCCCCGACTTCCGCACGGATTTTCGAGAATCGCTGTACAGGATGATCGGGGCGCTGACGCGGCTGGGCGTGACCATCCTCAGCACTGTCGAGGTCGAGGAGAACTTCACCTCAATGGGCCTGAGCAACTTCACGATCTCGTTCCTGGCCGACGACATCCTGCGTCTGCGTTACGCCTCGATCAACGGGCAACTTCGCAAACTCATGATGGTGGTGAAAATGCGCCGCAGCAAGCACAGCATCGACATGTGCGCCTACGAGATCACCTCCAAGGGCCTGCAGATCGGCGAGCCGATGCGGGGCTACCGCGCCCTTACCAGCGGCATCCCCGGTCCGTGGTCGTTGGAGTCCCAAGGCACTCCGCAACCGCAAGTCGAACCCCCGGCAAGCTCGAAACCTCCAAAGGCCGGAACCCCCAGGAAGCGGAAAGCGAAATCCTGATGACCGGCACTCCAATCACGCGCCCAGCGCCCTACCAAGACGACCTCGCCGTCGAGCTGCAACTGCGCGAGATGAACGAGGCGCTGCTGATCTCCGCAGTCCGCCAGCACGAGTTGGCCGAGCAGGCACAGAAGGCGGATGCGTTGGTGCGCGAGAGCAACGCCCGGTTCGAGTCCCTCTTTGATGCCTCACCGTTCGGAATGTATCTGGTGGACGCGGACCTCCGGATTCGGCTCGTGAGCCGGACAGCTCGCCCAGTCTTTGGCGACAATGGGGAACTGATCGGCAGCGACTTTGTCGCGGTGATCCACTCTCTATGGCCACCCAAAGTCGCCGACGAGATCGTGGTGCATTTCCGGCACACTCTCGAAACCGGCGAGCCGTACACCGCCCCCGAGTTCTCCGAGGAGCGCTACGACAGGCATGTGCGCGAATACTACGACTGGCAGATTCAGCGCATCGCACTGCCCGGTGAACAGTACGGCGTGGTCTGCTATTTCATTGACATCTCCGCCCGTATACTTGCCGAACAGTCCTTGCGAGAAAACGAGCAGCGATTGCGGTTCGTCATGGACTCGATGCCACAGAAGATCTTCACCGCCAGGCCCAACGGGGACATCGACTATTTCAACCCGCAGTGGGCCGAGTTCACCGGCCTGTCTTACAAGCAAATGAAAGATTCGGGCTGGACGAAGTTGGTCCATCCCGATGACCTGGACGAGAAAGCTCGGCAATGGCGGCACGCCTTCGACACCGGCGAACCGTTCCAGTCCGAGCACCGCTTCCGGCGCGCCGATGGCGAGTACCGCTGGCACTTCAGCCGGGCGGTGCCGATGCGGGACGAGACGGGCCGGATCGCGATGTGGGTCGGCTCGAATACCGACGTGCACGACATCAAGCAGGCCGAGCAAGCGCTGCTTGATTCGGAAATCCGCTACCGCCGCCTGTTCGAGGTTTCTCATGACGGCATCCTCATCCTCGACGCCGCTTGTGGGTCAATCCTCGACGCCAACCCGTTCATGAGCGAACTGCTCGGCTACTCGCGCGACGAGTTCCTGGGCAAGGAACTGTGGGAGATCGGCCTGTTCCACGACAAGTCGGCCAGCGAAGTGGCTGTGCGGGAACTGCGGGAGAAGAGCGACATCCGTTACGAATACCTGCCTCTCGAAACTATCCGGGGGAGGAAGCTCGAGGTCGAGGTGGTTGCCAACGTCTACCAGGAGGAACACCGCACCGTCATTCAGTGCAACATTCGGGACATCACCGAACGCAGCCTCTTGCAGCGGAAACTGTCAGAGCAGGCGTTGGCGTTGACCGACCTGCACCGCCGCAAGGACGAGTTCCTGGCGATGCTGTCGCACGAACTCCGCAACCCGCTCGCCCCCATCACCAACGCCGTGCAACTCCTGCGGCTCCGGAACAACGAAGACCCACTCCAGCAGCAAGCCGGCGCCATCATCGAGCGTCAAGTGGGGCAACTGGTCCGCATCGTGGATGACCTGCTGGAAATTTCCCGAATCAACACCGGAAGAATCCGCCTGCACCAGGAACGAGTCACGCTGAACGGCATCGCGGAAAATGCGGTCGAGACGGTTCGCCCGCTGATTAGACAACGCAGGCACTCGCTGGAGACGTCGCTGCCGCCGCAACCGATCTGGCTGTATGGCGACGCCGCCCGGCTGGAACAAGTGGTCGTGAACCTGCTCACCAACGCCGCCAAATATATGGACGAAGGGGGTCACATCTGGCTGACCGTCGCGCAGGAAGGCGATCAGGCTGTGCTGCGGGTCCGGGATACGGGCGTCGGCATCGCCCCCGAATTGCTCCCTCGCATCTTCGACCTGTTCACGCAGGCAGATCGTTCACTGGACCGCTCACAAGGCGGGTTGGGCATCGGGCTGTCTCTGGTACAGCGGCTGTTGGAGATGCACCGAGGCACAGTGGAGGTTTACAGCGAGGTGGGCCAGGGGAGCGAGTTCGTCGTGCGTCTGCCAGCGGTGAGTGACGAGTGGCGAGTGGCGAGTGACGAGACCGGAACCTCTTCTTCACTCACCACTCACCACTCGTCACTCGGCTGCGGGTCCTGGCCGTCGATGACAACGTGGATGTGACGACGACGTTGGCGATCCTGTTGGAGGTGTCGGGGCATCAGGTTCGCACGGCCCACGACGGTCCGTCCGCCTTGGAAGCCGCCCTCGACTTTCGGCCGAATGTGGTGCTGCTGGACATTGGCTTACCAAGGATGAACGGCTTTGAGGTGGCCAGGAAGATCCGTCAGCAACTGGTCCTCAAGGATGTCGTCCTGGTCGCGATGACCGGCTATGGGCAGGAGTCAGACCGGCGGAGATCTATGGATGCAGGCTTCGATCACCACCTGGTCAAGCCCGTCGATTTTCACAATTTACAGCAAATGTTGGCGAGTGTCGCAGAGAACGTGCGGTCGCTGAGCACTTCGTCGAATTCACTCTCTCCTCGCGCGGGAGCGGCTTGCTGATTACTGGCTGCGAGCCTGGAACAGACTCAGGTATTACCGACAACGTTTACTGATCATTGCTGCCTGAAGATATACTCCGCGCGGTCAGATTTGATGTTTTGTGAGCGGCAAGGCGCTAGCCGCCGGTGTTGACCGAATGCACAACCCGCGGCTAGCGCCTTGCGGCTCACTCAACAACACGTCCCTCAGTCCTGGCCGCGCGGAGTATAAGTCAGCACATGAGTCATCAGCTTGTGGCCGTCCGCAAGAAACCGACGCGAACTCAGGCGATCCACACGTGGTAGAACGTGGCCTGGATTCCTGGCCACGCGACATATCCTGCGGTGATGCAAAGAAATCTGAATGCCACGTCTCTTCGTGGCACATTTATTGCGAAACGGGTGTTTGTTGGTCCGTCACTTCGATGAAGGGTTTACTCATGTCACAGCGAATGGGGCACTGCCTGACGGGCGCGATTGCGGGATTATTGGCGACGGTGCCGATGACGGTCGTGATGATCGTCGGCAAATGTCTTCTGCCACAACGGAGTCAGGATGCCCTTCCGCCTCTCCAGATAACACGAAACGCGCTGCGAGCGGTCAGAGTGGACGACGAAGTGTCGCACGCGGAAGAAGTCGCCTTGACGGCCGTGAATCATTTTGGATTTGGTGCCAGCACCGGTGCATTATACGGTGCGTTGTGGCCACCTCGTTCAGTCGCCGATGCACTGACGTCAGGATGCGTCTACGGATTCGGCGTCTGGAGCTGCAGTTACCTTGGCTGGCTCCCAGCTTCTGGACTCTACCGTTCCGCGGTTAAAGACAC
>JAYTAK010000474.1:0-4057 GCA_043737515.1 Candidatus Kuenenia sp.
CCGTGTTTTATGGCCATGCGACGGACATGAATGTCCATCCTGCATTCGATCGGCCCACCATCGCACCCAAAACTTGACTCATCTGCAACATGTTTTGAAGAGTCAGCGTAGCTAATCGACTAAAACGTGCGAGTCTGTCTCTGCAGGCTTCTCGGCCTGCTGTTGCTTCGCTGCTCAGGGTTCAATGCGTTCACGAATTTTCCTCGCCGTTTACATGTGAACCCGGCGTCGGAGACACGGGGCACGATGCGGCGGCGATTTTTGCCGAACCAGTCGGCTGCGTCTGGCTGCTGCTCGAAGATCAAGCATATCTGCCCGCTTGTGAGCGTTACATCTAGTGAAACTCTGCCGTATGTTCCGACTCAAAATCCTGATTTGGCGGAGTTTTGAAATGTGCGCGAAATGGTCTTCTCGGCCATTCCTTGCCTTGGTCGAATCAAAAAGGCAGCGTCCGGTTTAATTGCATGAGCGACGACGACGGGCACAGCGAAGGATTCTTCCGGAGAGGTCAGGATGACTACGAAATTGTGGATACGCAAGACGGCCACTTCAATGCTGATGCTGGCTGCCGTCGCATCACCAGTCTGTTCCGCTGGTGAATCAGGCAGTGTTCAGGCATCAAAACCAGCCAGCTCCGTTCCGCAGGGTTGCGCAGACGCTTCGTTGACGATTCCCGGCTGCGGTGAATCTGGCTGCGGTGAAGATGTGGATTGCCTGGGCTGCAACTACAAAGTGCTTGACCTGCATAAACTCTTTGACAGCGTGGCTGGTGACAAGCCCGTCTTCCCGTGCCTGAAAGATCAGAAGGCCGGTGGCCTGAAGTACAGTGCCGGTGCCGAACTTCGCTATCGCTATATGAACGAACAGAATCGCCTGCGCCCCGGCGGACCAGGCCACTCGGGTTATGACCTCTGGCGATTCACGCCGTACGTGCAGGCCAATTACAATGACTTCATCGGAGGTTATGTGCAGGCGATTGATGCGTCGATGTTCGGTCTGGATGCGCCGTACTCGCCCACAGTGATTGATATCAATCGGACTGATATTCTGCAGATGTACGCGGAACTGAATCTCGGCGAAGTGGGTGACGGGAAGCTGAAGTACCGATACGGTCGCCAGTTCCTGCAGTACGGTTCGCAGCGTCTGCTGTCGCCTCTGGGCTGGGGCAACACGTTTCGCAACTTTGAAGGTCATAAGCTGATGTACACCAGCACCGACTGGGACATCGATGCTTTCTCCATGCAGAGCGTCAACGGGGCCTCCGGCAACAAAAATCACCCTTACAGCTATGACCATGCGGATCAGAGTCGCACCATCAGCGGCATCTATTCGACATACAAAGGCATCGAAAACAACACGTTCGATTTCTATTACCTCTACTTTGACGAACAACAGCCGAGCGCAACGCTGATGGATGGCACTCGTCATACGATCGGTTCACGCATCGCCGGCAAGAAGCCGGTCAAGGACGGCAAGAAACTGGTCGGCACCTGGACCTGGGACGCTGAAGGTGCGTTTCAGTTCGGTGAGGACAACTTCGGTTCCGCCGCATACCGCGACGTTCAGGCCGGAATGGTCGGCGCTCTGGGCGGATATACGTTTGAAAACGTGACATGGAAACCATCGCTCGGCAGTATCTTCTACTGGGGCTCGGGCGACAACGACCCAACAACAGGCACCATCAGCACATTCAATACGCTCTATCCGCTGGGCCATGCTTACTGGGGACAGATCGATAATCTGGCAGGCCAGAATCTGCTGGACTATGGTGTGCAGGCCGGTCTGAAACCCCACGAAAAATTCACTCTGGTGAGCCAGTGGCACTACTTCGATCAGGCCACGGCTTCCCCCGTCCTTTACAACGTCGTCGGAACTGCGTTACCGGGCAGCGGCAGTTCCAATCTGGGGAACGAACTGGACATCGTCGGCACATGGACCTACAGCAAAGCATTCAACTTGCAGGCGGGATATTTCTGGTTCTTCTACGGTGACGCCATCAACAAGGGGCCCCTGGCTCGCTCCGATGCTGAACAGTTTTATCTGCAGGCGACATACAGCTTCTGAGACAGGGCCTTAGGTTTCAATTGGTTGGAATGTGCTCTGGCACGCAGAGTGGCATGCTGACCCCACTGGCCCCGTGCCAGTGGACCAAGGGTTTGGCAACTAATCGACCGGCCACAACCGTGAAAATGGCTCCCCACCCGACCTTGCGTCGGTGGAAGCGTGGTTTGAAAACTCTGGCCATCCATCGACGAAGTTTTCAGACCCGGCATCCAATGGCATGAAGCCCAATGGCGTGGACTTCAGGCGAGCGGGGGATGTTAATCCCCTGATTTGTTCCAGATGACGCGAAAATCAGGGCACTAACGTACCCCGCTCGCCAGTCAAATTCCTGAAGGTGATGCCATTGGGCATCAGGCATCAGTGAACCAGCGGATAGATGAGCAGCCCGACCAGTGCCGCGCCGAGAATCACAATGGGTTCCGGCAGCTTCCTGAACTTCAACAACAGGGCGATTGTGATCAGCAGGATGACGATTTTCGGAATCTCGGGCGTCCAGCCCTGCACAAAGACGGTTCGACGGCCAAGCACGAGACACGCTCCGGCGATGGCACCCACGGCAGCGGCGGTGACTCCATCGACAAAAGCGACAATGCCGGGGCGTTTGCCATGCTTCTTGAAATAGGGTGCAGGAATAATCGTCAGTAGATAACACGGCAGAAATGTGGCCAGTGCGGCGACACAAGCGCCAGCCAGCCCCGCGCCAAAGCCAGCCCCTTCAGCCGTCACAATGTAGCCGATGAATCCGACCGTAATGACGACTGGCCCCGGTGTGATCATCGCGACAGCGACCGCATCCAGAAACTGCTGATCATTCAGCCATCCATATTCTTTGACGACGCCGCCGTAGAGAAACGGGACAATTGCCAGTCCGCTGCCGAACACGAATGCACCGGCTTTGGTAAAGAAGATGGCGATCTGGGTCAGCAGTTCGTTCAATGACGCCTTCACTGCAGGCCCCACGGCCAGAACAGGAAACGCAAGTCCCGCAACGGAAGTCGGTGCCTTCTTCCATGGCGGCACCCGCACTGCCCAGACAATCAGGCCCGCACCAAGAAACAGCCAGACACTTTCGCTCTCCGTGATCACTGTGGTCGCCGCACTCACCAGATAGATGACCCACAGCAGTCGCTTGTTGCCGATTGTTTTCTGCGTGAGTTTATAGGCACTGATTGTGATAATCCCGATGACGCTGGCTCCAACGCCATAAAAAACGGCCTGCATCCAGTTGATCCCGCCGAACTCCACGTAGGCCCAGCCAAGCGCCACAACCATGAGAAACGAAGGAAGTACGAACGTCACGCCGACCAGTGTCGCTCCAAAAACTCCATAGTGAACATATCCCAGGTAGATCGCCAACTGGGCTGCCAATGGCCCCGGCATCAACTGGGCGAGCGTCAGTCCCTCTTTGTATTCCGCTTCAGAAATCCACTTCCGTTGCTCGACCAGGTCACGATGCATGTAACCAACGAGCGCCACCGGTCCGCCAAAGCCGATCGAACCGAGCTTCAGGAAGTAAAGAACCAGTTCACGGAGTCCATACGCCAGGGGCGCTGGTTCAGGTGGATCAGTTGCTGCCGTCTTTGTGATCACGATGATTCTGCTCCGTTGTGGATTAGACGTGAAGAGCATTCCGGCAACAGCATTCGTAAGACGGGCGTGGTTGCGATTGTTGTGACCAGGGCCATCAGGACCATCATGGCAAACAATGTCGGAGAGATGACGCCAAGATCCAGACCAATGTTCAGCACGATCAACTCCATCAATCCTCGCGTGTTCATCAGGACTCCGAGTGACGCGGAGGTTCTCCAGTCGAGACCTGTGAATCGCGATGCGACCAGAGTGCCGCCAAATTTCCCAAGTGTTGCCACCAGAATGATCAATGCACAAAACCACCAGTCGGACCATTCAGAAAGCAGACCAATCTGTGTTCTGGTCCCCGTGTAAGCAAAGAACGCCGGAAGCAGCAGGATGGAGACAACGTCTTCCAGTTTGT
>JAYTAK010000475.1:0-9290 GCA_043737515.1 Candidatus Kuenenia sp.
TTGGCAGTGAGCTGACTCTGGCAAAGCTGGCGACGCGGGAAGCGGCGTTTCGACAGTATCAGCAGGATCATCCGATCCTGATTTATCTGGCAGCGTTCCTGATTTATGTGACGGTGACAGGGTTGTCGCTGCCCGGAGCGACACCCATGTCGCTGCTGCTGGCATGGCTCTTCGGTTTCTGGCGAAGCCTGATCCTTGTCAGCCTGGGCTCAACGTCCGGCGCTACGATCGCGTTTCTGTTGAGTCGCTGTGTGTTTCGACAATCGATCACAATTCGTTTCGGGGAACGGCTGGAAAAATTCAACGCCGCGCTGCAGCGTGAAGGCGCGTTCTACCTGTTTACGTTGCGATTGATTCCAGCCGTTCCCTTTTTCGTGATCAATGCGGTGATGGGCCTGACTCCGATTCGAGTCCGTACGTTCTGGTGGGTCAGTCAGCTCGGGATGCTGCCCGGCACGATGGTCTATGTCTACGCCGGCAGTCGAGTCCCGGATCTGCAGACGCTGGCAGATAAAGGCATCCATGCGATCTTTACCAATAGTCAAATGGCGCAGATCCTGTCGGCCTTCGTACTGCTCGGACTTTTCCCGCTGGTCGTGCGCTGTCTGATGAAACGATTTGCAGCCCGCCCGAAACATGCAATGTCCTCGCGAGAATGCGGAAACAGAAAGCGATGACACGTCATCGCACTCCAATGCGCGCTTCGGCAAATCCTGGAAGCCGTGCATGGGAAGGCCGATCGACGTAATCCGCCGTCCACAAAGACAGGGGCCGGTTCAGTGCTGAAGCGATCGTCGAGGCGCAGTTTTGTTGCAGATCAACATTTGCCTCTACCACTTCCAGCCAGTAACGCCTTTCAGATTCTGAATACACTCGGCAGGCCATTCGCCACGATGCAGACGAATGATGATGTTTGCTCCCAAAGCCCATGTGCCTTCGTGGGATTCGTTGTCCATACCGGCGACGTGGCCGCTCAACAACACATTCGGCATTGAAATCAGCGGACTGTCGGCTGGCAGTGGCTCGACTTCGAATACGTCCAGTCCAGCCGCCCGCAATTTGCCAGACTTCAGAGCCCGAATCAATGCCGGTTCATCAATCAGCGGCCCGCGAGCCGTGTTGATGACGACGGCACCGTCCTTCATGGTGGCGATCGATTTGTCATTGATCAGATGCTTCGTCGCCGACGTCATCGGCGAGTGCAGCGAGACGAAATCGGACTTCGCCAGCAAGTCTGCCAGTGACACCATCGTGATCCCGTGCTGCTCCACAAAATCGGCCGGCGGATACGGATCGTAGCCCAGTACCTTCATCCCCAGTCCGATCGCGCGCGTCGCCGTCGCCTGACCGATGCGTCCCAGCCCCACCAGACCCAGCGTGCATTCAGAAATACGAGGTAACGGAATACGATTCCACTCGCAGCGTCGCACTTCCTGGTCCAGCGCCGGGAATCCTCGACCAATCGCCATCAACATGGCAATCGCATGTTCGGCCACTGCATGATGATTCACCCCCGGCGTGGTCGCCACGACGATTCTGTGTTCATCACAGGCCTGAAGATTGATCGCATCAAATCCCACACCGGCTCGAGCCAGCACGCGCAGTTGTGGACTGGCGGCGATGACTGAAGCTGGATACGGTTCGGATCCGGCAATGATGGCATCGACGCCTTTAATCGTTTTTGTCAGGACTTCGTTGTGCCAAAGGTCCAGCGACCGATCCGGAACCAGGCATTCGTGCCCGGCATCTGTCAGGAGTTTGAAATGAGGGCCAGACTCAGCATTCAATGCCGTACACAAAACACGTACCATAATGTTTTCCCGATCAATAAGTCAGAACTGTTGTGGTTGTGGTCTTCAAAACAGGACTCTGATTCCACGCCTGCGAATTCTCAGCGAATACCCGGATCAAGCCATGCGAAACGTATCAGTCGGTCTCAACCCAAACAATCAAATCGAGGTCCGTGTGGGATCCGAATCCCGCGCGGGGGAAAGTTATTATCTCGGACTCCAGCCGGGCAGCGAGAACCATGAGTTTCGACCCGTCGAAGGCACTGTCCAGCTTGTCGGCGAATGGATTCGGCTGCTCACCACCCTGAAAGATGGACAGCAGTTGTTTCTGCCATTCGATTTCTCTGACGAATATACCCGTTGGCTCACTCTGCACCGCGAAGGCCGAAACGTCACAATTGTCTTCGGCTGGGCGACCGTCGAAGGCTGGTCGATCTCCCCCCGCGACCTTTCGCAGTACGCCCATGGTCTGCCCAACTTCATGCCGGATGAACCTCTCCACACTCAGACGTTCTATCTTCCACAAGTCCTGTGCAACCTGCGTCAAAGTCTCGCAACCCTCACAGCTCAAGCGAGGCACTCCGAATCTCTCCGCCGCCAGGATGAACAATTCCTGGCCTGAGACCCGAATCTCATCTCACCATTCTGCCTGCAACGATACCTCAGTTCGCCAAGCGTCACCACGGCCTTTCGCCTGAGCACCGCGCGACCAGGGGCGCAAGAAAAAACCCTTGTTCCTGAAGAACAAGGGTCATGAATCACTCAGGCAGGGTTTCACGATCTACTTCGCAGCAGCTTCAACCACTGGTGCTGTACGCTTACGTGACTTCACCCGATCTCGTACGCCAACGAATTCGATAATCGCCTGCTGCCCTGCATCGCCGAGACGCACGGCCGCCAGCCGCACGATGCGAGTGTAGCCACCATCGCGATCCGCGAAGCGTTTGGCAAGATCGTCAAACAGAATATCGACTGCAACAGTATCACGAAGTTCGGAAAAAGCACGCCGACGCAATGCCAGGGACGCAGCATTGGCGTTCACCCAGTTCTTTCCCTGTTCCGATTTACGCCATGCATTCCAGGCATCTGTACCTCGTTCTGCGGTTGAACTAAACTGGGCGGCAGCTTCGGAGATTTTCAGAGCCTTCTTCGCCATGGTGACCAGTTTTTCAACGATCGGCCGAAGCTCCTTCGCCTTTGGCACAGTCGTGACAATGCGTCCAGCAACCTTAGGCTGTCCTTTGACACCTTCTTCGATGCGCACAGTCCCGATCAGACTCACGGCCATATTGCGAAACATCGCTTTGCGATGCGAAGCGTTTCGACCAAGTTTTCGTCCAGCAACACGGTGTCTCATGTCAGACACTTACCTACTATTAACGCCAATGCGAATCTCGTTCGAGCCACCCCGAACCGACTTAAATAAACGCTACTTCAACTGCTGATTCGGCAACCGCATCCCCAGTCGCAAATCAATACCACCCAGACGCTCACGAACTTCGTCGAGAGTCGTCTCACCGAAATTTCGAACCTGCAGTAACTCATCTTCAGTTCGAACCACCAAATCCCGAACCGTATTGATTCCAACGGATTCAAGGCAGTTTGTGGCTCGCACTGACAGATTCAGTTCAGCCAGACTCTTATTCAGCTTCTCTTCGAGTTCCATATCAACAGGTGAATAACCTGTTGCTTCCATCATACCGCGCAGACCGCCTTCTGGTCCGGATTCCGGTCCAGGCTCGCGGAACGTGATAAAGCAATTCAAATGTTTGCGGAGGATCTTGGCCGCTTCAACCAGAGCCATCTCCGGCGTGATCGTCCCGTTTGTCCAGAGTTCAAGGTTCAGCTTGTCATAGTTCGTACGCTGACCAACTCGTGTCTCTTCGATATGGTGACGAACGCGACTGACGGGCGAAAAAGCAGCATCCAGCGGGATGATGCCTACTTCGGGCTCGTGCTGATACTGTTCAGTAGCAGCCACATAACCACGACCGTTTTCGACGGTCATTTCGATATGAAACGGCACATCGTCAGTCATCGTCGCAATCACGAGATCACGGTTGATGACTTCAACCTGATCATCACAAATCACGTCTGCACCGGTTACCACGCCGCGCGAATTCTTTTCAATTCGCAGCGTCTTGCTCGATGAACTGTGATTTTTGATCACGAGCGATTTCAAATTCAGACAGATGTCCGTGACGTCTTCGACCACACCCGGAATCGTCGTGAATTCATGCTGAACCCCCTGAATCCGCGCCCGTGTTACTGCTGAGCCCTCAAGGCTGGACAACAGAATGCGTCGCAGGCTGTTTCCGATTGTGGCCCCGAAACCTCGTTCAAAAGGCTCAGCCACAAATTTTCCGTATGTACCAGTCCGTGTGTCACGATCAACGGCCACTCGACTCGGCAATTCAAGACCACGCCAACGAATTCTCATTTCCGCCCTCACCCTGAATTCTGATCAAAACAAAACCGACCGCTCGACCTTAGACGCGGCGGCGCTTCGGTGGCCGACAACCATTGTGCGGCAGCGGCGTAATATCTTCGATTGACTTGATCGCCATGCCTGAAGCCTGCAGCCCTGTGATCGCACTTTCGCGCCCAGCTCCAGGCCCCTTCACGCGGATCTCCAACTCACGGACACCCACTTTTGCGGCCTTCTCAGCGACAGTCTCAGCTGCCCGCTGCGCGGCAAACGGAGTACTTTTGCGTGAACCCTTGAAGCCAACTGTTCCGGCAGTCGCCCAGCAGATTACGTCGCCGGTCGCATCCGTCATCGTTACTATCGTATTGTTGAACGTCGCCTTGATATAGACGATGCCCTTGTTCACATTACGACGAATCTTTTTCTTCTTGACTTTAGCCACGCAACTCTCTCACTGAACACAAAAAGACTAAACGCAAAACCAGCAACCAACCGTCGAAATCAACTATCGCTTCGCATCCTTCACGCCCTTCTTTCCGGCAACGGTCTTCTTGCGACCCTTCCTGGTCCGCGCATTTGTTTTTGTCCGCTGACCACGCACGGGCAACCCTTTGCGATGGCGAACTCCGCGATAACACTGGATCTCTCTCAACCGACCAATTTCCTGCTGCACCTTGCGACGCAACGGACCTTCCACGGTATAGTTCTTGTCGAGGTGATTTGTGATCCGGCTGACTTCGTCTTCCGTCAATTCACCAGCGCGAACGTGAGGATCAATCCCCAGCTCATAGCAAATCTGAACCGACAGGAATGGACCAATACCGTAGAGGTACGTCAGCGAAATATACGCTGACTTATTATTCGGGATGTCAACACCCAGAATACGAGGCATTTAAGAACTCCGAAACAAACAGCCGCTAACCAACTACTCACTCAGCCCTGACGCTGTTTGTGCCGTGGGTTTGACGAACAAATCACAAAAATACGCCCGCGACGACGCACGAGCTTGCAATGATCACAGATTCGCTTAACGCTTGACCGAACTTTCATCATAACACCTTTGCGTTGATTCTGATACCAACTGAGCAGAACTTTTACTTATCGGAATCAAGCAGACCCGGATAATTCCGCATCACCAGATGAGAATCGATCTTCTGAACAAGATCCAAAGCCACTGAAACAATAATCAACAGCCCCGTGCCGCCAAAGAAACTGGCCGTCGCAAAGTCATCTGTAATCGTATTCGAAATAATCGTAGGAATCACCGCCACCACCGCCAAAAATGCGGCACCGACGTACGTAATCCTCAGCATCACCTGCTCCAGATGAGTGGCAGTTCGTCCCCCAGGCCGATACCCCGGAATGAAACTTCCATTGTCCTTCAGGTTTTCAGCCATATCCTTCGGATTGAAAGTGATTGCCGTCCAGAAGTAGCAGAAGAAGTAAATGAGAATGATGTAACCGAGGCTGTACACGAATCCCTGGCCTGGCGAAAAACACTGCCCGAGATAAGCCAGCCCTTCTGCCCACCACGAGCCACCAGATGCTTCCTGACCCATGAAGGCCCGACCCAACTGGCTGAACACAAAGAACGGGATCATCAACAGACTCGACGAGAAAATAATCGGCATTACACCCGACTGATTCACTCGCAACGGCAACCACTGACGATTGCCACCCATCACGCGTCGCCCACGCACATGCTTTGCACTCTGAATCGGAATTCTGCGCTGTCCCTGTGTGATGGCTACCACCACAGCAATCACGGTGACAAACACGATTGCCATCACGAGCAGTTTGTTAATTCCGAACTTCGTCCCGATCTCAATGCCATTTTCAGAGATCCCCTCCACCCACTTCTTAACAATCTCGGGCATTCTCGCGAGAATCCCCGCCATGATCAGCAGACTGATTCCATTTCCAATTCCGTACGCATCAATCTGCTCACCGATCCACATCAGGAATACCGTTCCTGCTGTCATGACCAATGTGCCAAAAAGAAGCCAATGAAACCCGCTGTATCCATCCAATATCTCGGCCTGCCCCGATCCGCCGCCAGACATCGTTTTCAACAGAAAAAAGCTTTGCAACAGACACACCACCACCGTTGCATACCGTGTATATTCATTCAGTCGTCGCCGTCCGGATTCTCCCTCTTTCTGGAGTTGTTCCAGCGGGGGATAGACCGTCGCTAACAATTGAAACACAATCGATGCCGTGATGTACGGCATAATGCCAAGTCCGAACACTGATCCATTCTGGAGATCAGAAGCCGAAAACACCGACACGACCTGCAACAACCCGCCGAGACCACCTTTACCGCCGGCCGCATTACTAAGTCCCTGCCCCACCGTTTCATGATCAATGAACGGCAGCGTGATATGGAACCCGAGGCGATATACCGCAAGCAGGATTACAGTGAGAATGATTTTTCGACGCAGTTCTGGTACGCGAAAGACAGTCAGAAGTTTAGCAAGCAACGCGCATCTCCTTCTCGCGATGAATCCATCGCTGGCACATCCTAGACAGCCCCGGTTGGAATGCGTTCAAACGAACCGCCAGCCGCTGAGATTTTCTGCTCAGCGGACGACGAAAAACGGTGTGCGCTAATGCGAAACTTCTTAGACAGCTCACCATCACCCAGTACTTTGATTTCATCAAACTTCGTACGAATCAGACCTTTCTCCAACAGCACTGCTGGAGTGATCTCAGCGCCTGTTTCAAATGAATCATTCAGCTCACCGACGTTGACAACTGCCACATCAGGCGCGAAAAACTTATTATTGAAACCACGCTTGGCCACACGTCGAAAAAGCGGCTTCTGCCCACCGTGAAAACCACGGCGACGAGACGAGCCTGAACGACTAAAAAAGCCTTTATGGCCACGACCAGCCGTTTTTCCGTGACCGGAGCCCGTACCACGCCCGATCCGTTTTCGCGCCTTGCGAGGCTCAATACCGACATGCACATCATTTAGAATCACAGTGACACTCCTCGCAATCGTTCGATCTGTTCTCGGGTTCGCAGCTTTTTCAGTGCGTCCAGCGTCGCCTTCACGAGATTCAGCGGATTTGTTGAGCCGTAGGCTTTAGTCAGAATATCCGTGATCCCGGCTGCTTCGACAACCGATCGCACACAGTGACCTGCAATGACTCCGGTACCGGGCTTCGCCGGCAACAACAGGACTCTGGAGGCTCGGTATTCGCCAAGGACCTGATGCGGAATCGTGGTCCCCACAATCGGAACCGACATCTGCGTGCGATTTGACTGTTTCGTGGCCTTCTCTACAGCGAGCGGCACTTCAATCGCTTTGCCGTAGCCATAACCCACGCGTCCGTTACTGTCTCCTGTCACCACAAGAGCAGCAAAACTAAAACGACGCCCGCCCTTTACCACGCAGGCGCAACGCCGAATCTGAATGACGCGCTCGCCGGAATCACTTCTGTTGTCTGCACTGGACACCGATCACCTCAGGCACAAAAAACTAATTAAAAATCCAGACCCGCTTCACGGGCCGCATCTGCCAACGCCGTAATGCGGCCATGATAGCGAAATGAACCCCGATCAAAAACCACCTGAGAGATTCCCAGTTTTACGGCTCGCTCGGCAATCAACTTGCCAACCTTACCGGCTGATTCCGCATCACTTCCGACACCGCCCGGACCGGCGATCTCACTTTCCACGGTACTGGCCGCAACCAGTGTCTTACCTGCCGCATCATCAATTATCTGCGCGTACATGTGGCGATTGCTGCGGAACACCGACAGACGCGGACGCCCGTGTGCATCACGGATCACTCGATTTCGCACGCGGTACTCGCGTCGCTGATGTTGCTTTGCAATTCGAGAACGAACACCCATTGCTGAACCCAATATCAACAAACAGACAATGAAACTTTACTTTGAACCGAACGCCTTACCAGACTTCCGACGCACAAACTCGTCCTGATACCGGATGCCTTTGCCTTTGTAAGGTTCTGGCGGACGCACGGCAC
Source organism: Candidatus Kuenenia sp. (assembly GCA_043737515.1). GTDB lineage: Bacteria > Planctomycetota > Planctomycetia > Planctomycetales > Planctomycetaceae > SXXK01. Next base: position 8,213 of record JAYTAK010000475.1, read on the forward strand.
GAATATTTGCCGCAAACTGACCACAGGCCTGCCGATCCGAACTCTTCACAATCACATGCGTCGCATCGGGCAATTCGCACTTAACGCCAGCTGGTACTTCCAGCACAATCTTATTTGCATAGCCAACCTGCAGCGTCAGCTTTGTGCCCGCCAGATTCGCATTGTAACCCACACCGATGATCTCAAGTTTCTTTTCAAACGGCTTCACAACGCCGGTTACCATGTTCTGAATGAGGCTGCGCGTCAGTCCATGCAGCGCACGGCTGCTTCTTTTGTCGTCGGGGCGCCCCACAATAATATTCGCGCCGTCAACAGACACCAGCATCGTCGGATGGAATACCACGCCCAGTTCGCCTGCGGGCCCCTTGGCGGAAATTCGCGTACTGGAAACCTCCACCTTCACGCCGGAAGGTATTGCAACAGGTTTTTTACCAATTCGAGACATGACTCAGCACCCATTCAAACTCAGCAGACAATCAAACACACCGTTGAACACAGTGGCCTTACCAGACCTGACAGACCAGTTCTCCGCCAACGCCCTGCTTGTGGGCCTCGCGATTACTCAAGACGCCCTTTGAAGTCGATAACACAGAGATTCCGGTACCCTGTCGCACAGGCTTCATTTCACCCACGCCGACGTACACCCGGCAACCAGGTTTCGAAATGCGCTCGATGTGCTGGATCACATGTTCGCCGTTTGGTCCATATTTCAGGTTCACGCGCAGCATCTGGCAGACGTCGCCTTCTACCACTTCATGATCCCAGACGAAACCTTCGCGGGACAATGCTTCAACGATATGTATTTTGATCTTTGACAATGGCACATCCACATATGGACGTTCGACACGCACGCCATTTCGGATTCGAGTCAGCAAATCAGCTATTGGGTCAGTCATCATATCAGCACAATTCCTCTGTTTTACCAGCTGGCCTTTTTCACACCAGGGATCAAGCCGTCCAAAGCGAGGTCACGAAAACAAATACGGCAAACCTTAAATTTCCGGTACACCGCTCGAGGGCGTCCACAAAGACCGCAGCGATGCTCAATGCGACTGCTGAACTTGGGCGTCCGATTCGC
>JAYTAK010000476.1:0-4053 GCA_043737515.1 Candidatus Kuenenia sp.
CCTTGCAACATATCGCCCGTCTGAATCCACTTCACGCAGCGAAACAGATTTCACAATATCCCGATACCCCAATTTCCCCAAAAATACCAACTTTGGCGCAGCCTAGCAGCGGACTTCCAGCGGTTCGATTCCCAGTCGGCATGGGCGATCATTTCGGCGGCGACGATTCTTCCTGGAACGTTTCATGCTGCGGGCTCCTTGCGTCGGTTAACCGTAGAAGACTGTCACACGCGCCAATGTGTGAGGCAATTACGCCGCGCGCTTGCACTGAAATCCATGCCACCGCAAGTATCAATCAGTAAAACCCCTATACACGCTTTCGGCGTGCGATGCACCGACGCAGTTTCGACTGCGACCAACGCAAAGTGCAAAGTACTTTCGCCGCCAAACTCCTTGCAAGAAAACAAAAATCAACGGCGAGCAGAATGGGTTGAACCGGGTCATAGTTGGCCGTCCTCGTCCACCACGACCATGCGTTCGATTTCGGAGGTCTTGAAGCCCAGGGCCATGGGACGCACGACGTCGGGGAGCACGACCACGTCGTACAGTTCGGTGACGATTCCTTCCAGCCGCACTGTGTGGACGACGTGGCCGGTGTTCAAGTCGATCACATACAAGCCGCATTGCGGTTCGGCGTTGCGCTGCGTGAGGGCTGCGGTCAGCGGCAGATCCTCGAATGTCCGATGCCGCGGCAGTGAGAGCGTCACGATCGCCCAGTCGCCGACGAACGCCAGGCCGCGCAGATAGCCGGGACAAAACGCCACCGGCTCGAAGCGACCGGCCTGGGTATCGACATAGCCGAACTGCCCCGCGCCGGAATTCAGCACCCACAGCCGATCGCGATACCAGCGCGGCGAGTGCGGCATCGAGAGGCCGCCGAGGACGGTCTCGCCGGTTGTCACGTCGATCACCAGCCCGCCGTCGCCGCGCCGCTCGCGCCAGCCTTCGGGGACATCGGTCCGCCCGCAAGCGGTGACATAGCGCACGCGCCCATCGCGCAGCGCCAGCCCATTCAGATGGCAACGATCCTCGGGCGCGAGCGAGCTGAGAAACGGCGGACGCCATAGTGGCTGAAAGCTGGCCCGGTCGCTCAGCGTCGCCAGACAGCCGAACATCGTGTTGACGAACACAACCCGACCACTGTCCTCGACCGCGATGTCGTGCAGATCCAGGTGGCCGGTCGTGTAGCCGACGCGCGGCACATACACCGCGTCGAAGCCATTGTGTTGCCCGTCGACCGGCAGCACGTTGTCGAACCGCCAAAGCTGATACCGCGAATTCATCCACAGTGTGCGCCCGTCGCCCGCCGCGAACAGCCCCATGCAATGCGCAAAGGTCCGCTCGAACACACCCAGTCGCTTGTCCGGCTTGCGCCCCACGAAGAACAGTTTGCCCGTCTGATAAGTCGAGAAGGCCAGACTGATCCGCTGTTCAGCCAGCCAGTCGAGCAAGTAGCGCGAGCCGACCACTTCGAGCCAAGGCTTCCCACCGACCGCCTTCTCGGAAGTGACGTTCGTTTCACCCACCTTGATGCGCGAGTCATCCGACATGAATTGGCCAACGTGTTCGAAACGGCGTGACGAGTTGATGCTTGTTGCAGACCAACTGACCAAGCACTGCACGCACCGCAGTATAGACTTCAACCAGGCAAACTCGATCGCACTTGTTGCTGAAAGTTTTGATTTGACCTGAGAATTGCGGTTCATCGACGAATCGTGTGCGCGAATTCGCTCGGAATCAGATTTTGTAGTTTGTTGGTTTTCGTGGTGCTGCTTGTGACTCACCGCGAAGCGGTTTAAGAAATGAGCCGGTGGTCAGGAAAACGCCACCACCGGTCCGTGCATGAAATTGAACTCGCATCCTGACAAGGGTGCCAGATTCGGCGCTGCTGGCATTCCTTCAGGATGAATCGCAGTCCCATGGACTTGAGTGTGCCGCGCACTTCATCTGGCGTTGAGCACGAATTGCGACGAATTGCGACCGTGGCCGGATTGCGCACGTTGAATGGGAGAATGTTGGTTTCTGCAGTGCGTGACAAGCTGGAAGCTTATTCTACGAATCAACGCGACTCCAGTGTCGTGTCGCTCATGTGCGATTGCGTTAACGAATGATGTTCGTCAATTCTTCCAGCACTCGGTCGGTCACGGTAATCGTCCTGGCATTGGCCGAAAAGCCACGCTGGGCGACGATGAGTCGAGTGAATTCCAGTGCCAAATCGACGTTGGAGCCTTCCAACTGACCTGAGCGAATCGCCCCTCGACTGCCACTCAACGATGAACCGATTTCCGGGTCTCCGCTGGACAGGGAGGCCAGATAGTTATTATTCCCGACTGACAGCAGTCCATTCTCATTCCGGAAGGAAGCAACTGCCAACTGAGCCATTGGGATTTGAAGACCGTTTGAAGCAAGTCCAAAGACGGTTCCATCCGTATCAATATGCACGTCGGTCAATTCACCGGGCGCAAATCCATCTTGATTGTAGGCCAGTGACGAAGGCGTTCCCAACTGCGACATTCCGTCGATGGTGCCGGGTGAGCCGAATGAAACCTCCAGCGATTGAGAAGAAATCTGGCCTTCAAAATGAAACGCCATGTTTGTGTCCCCAAGTCCGGAACTCCCAGCCTGCGCGAAGGTGCCGTCATCGAGAAATGCAATCCCATGCACTTCATCATCGATGACGACGCCATCACCCGGGGCCAGTGTGACTTTCATTGCCCATGTTCCGTCTGCCTGCTTCGTGAACGCCATACCCACAGAGCGCGCCGCGCCGCTGGCGTCATAGAGTTCGATGGTTCGGTTGACTCTGTCACCCGCCTTGCCCAGATCGTTTTTGACAAACTTGTGGGTATCAAAGCCGCCCCAACCGACGTTGTTTTGGTTGTCGTTAATCACGATGTTCAGCATGGACGGACCAGCGATATCGTCTTGCGCGACGATCTTTCCATCGGCCCCCAGTGTCACCGTTGCTCCGGAATATGCCGTATTCAGTTCCGCAATCAGGTCGCCCAATGTCGCGGTCGATGGATCCAGCGTTAGTTGTGACAAGTTGGGTGCTGAGCCATTCGACTTTTGACCACCGATTTCAATCTTGTCGGTATTGACGTACGGTGGTGTGGTACTATCCAACTGGTTCAGTGTCGTGGAGAGAGTTGCCGGTAATCCACCTGCCAGAAAAGCTGTCGCTGTCGTGAGCTTTTGAACCACCGGGCCTTTGGCGGTTGATGAAAGATTGCCTGCGAGTTTCAGTGTCTGTGAAGCTTTCCCCGCAATGGCGGCTCCTTTGGGAATATAAATGCGGTCGTCGCCGGGAGTCTGGAATGACGGATTGATTCCGTCCGGGTCACCGACAGTCCCAAATCGCTGAACGAGATTTCCGGTCGCCGGATCCGTTAAGTAGCCGTGTTCATCGAGTGAAAACGCCCCGGAACGTGTGAAGTATGTATTGGCACCAGACTTTGCGACAAAGAATCCCGTGCCATCCACGGCCAGATCCAGAGGTTTTCCAGTGGACTCCAGATTTCCCTGTTGAAAGTCCAGTGCCACCTGCGACACGCGGCTACCGGTTCCGATCTGCACGGCATTCACACTGCCCAGCAATCCAGTGGATGTCGATGACGCGCCGCGCTGAACTTCATACATCAGGTCCGAAAAGAGCACTCGGGACGCTTTGAACGATGTGGTATTCAGGTTCGCCAGATTGTTGCCGACGACTTCGAGCATCTTCTGATGACCGCGAAGACCTGAGATACCCGTGAGAAGTGAATTAGCCATTGATCAGATTCCGTTCTTGAAATGAGTGTAGTTCAGGATACTTAGAGCCCGCGCAGAATTAGCCTTGTCAGTTCTCCACGGTGAAATCCAAATGTTGAAATCCGAAATCCGAATGTCGGAATCCGAAAGAAATTCGAAGCACGAAATTCAAAACATCCTGAGGTGCCTGCAATTTTTGATTGTGATTTAGAATTTAGGATTTGGTGCTTGGTGCTTCCAAACCAGCCTGTTTGCAAAAATAAATTCTGGCTCAGCTCCTTATTAATGGGTGCGATCTGTCCA
>JAYTAK010000477.1:0-9287 GCA_043737515.1 Candidatus Kuenenia sp.
CGCGGCGGTGAGTTTGCTGGCGACCGGCAATCAGAAACCGTCGAATCTCCGCCAGCGGATCGCGCGGCTGTTGGGCGAATCGGCCACACCGTCGCTGCGAGTCAGCCCGCGAGTGTTGCTGCTGACGATTGCCGTCCCGCTCATTGCCTTGATCGTGACGATTCAATCGGGCGCGTCGAATCCGCCGCCAAATTCGAGTCCGAATGCGGCTGCTGAAGCTTCCGCCGAGAATGCGGCTTGGAACGAACTCGATGCCATGAATCTCAGCATTTATGGCGAAGCAGTTCACCCGCTCCAACTGTTGCGTCATCTTCGGCAACTGGAAAAAGCGAACGTTCCCGAGAAGGCACTGCAAGAAGTTCGTCAGATGATTCAACTGCCAATCCGTGATGCTGAGTTCTGGATTGTGCCGTCGAAAGCGTGGCCGCATGTGGGACGACTGTTGTCACTCCAACAGTTGAAGATCGTGGGCAGTGATCTGCGCGGAAAACCGATGGAGGAGATTGGCAGACTGCGAGAATTGCGCCAGTTCGAAGTGACGAATTCAAAGTCTCAGCCGCAGGATTTGCCATCGCTCCGGCGGCTCACCGAATTGGAGCACTTGGAAGTCATGTTCACGGTGTTCGACGAAACTTCCGGATGGCGTCAGGAGCAATTGGGCGAGCTTTCGGAGGAGGAGAAGGATCTGGCCAACCGCGTGGCGGCGATGCATCCGAATCGCGAACACCTTTGGCAGGCCGCCATCCTGACCGATCGCGCGCTCGAACAGCTTGGCGACCTCAAACGCCTGCGAACGGTCAAGTTGATCAACACGTCCATTTCCAGTCGGGGAGTCCGAGTGCTTTCAAAGCTCCTCGCGTTGGAAGTATTGGAACTGGGCGTCGTCGATGAATCGCCCGAGGTGGTCCAGCTTGTTGGAGCAATGAAATCGTTGAAGCGATTGACGGGGCTCAGTCTGACCGACGACGCGCTGGCCGAATGGACGGCACTCGCTCAACTGGAAGAACTCGGTAATTATGCAGGCGGAGTCACGGATCAAGGCGTCGAACATCTCACTAAGTTTTCGCAACTGCGACGATTGGTGCTCTGGCATAGCCAGCTCACCGATGCCGGCCTTTTGCAACTGGCGGAGTTGCCGCACTTAGAATCGCTCGATGTCCGCTTCTCAAAGTCACTGAGCCAAGCCGGTGTGGAACGATTTCAACAACGGAAGCCCAAGTGCAAAATCACGCTCGATCAGCCCGCCGTCACTCCGACGGCAGCCGAAACTCGCGCCGGGCGCGGTGCTCCCGCCCCCGCCCTCGACCCGACCGCAGGTCTCGCGAATTCGGACGAAGATACGAAGCAGCCGAACAACGCCAACGGAGACCTGCGGTCCAACCCAGCGGTGGGGTCGGGAGACCCGCGCCCAGCGCAGGTCGCCGAAGACGGTGCGAAGGCCAAAGCCATTGACGATGAGTTATTCCTGACGGTTATCAAAGGACAAACTCGCAATCTCGAATTCGATCAAACGGTCAAGAAGGTCGAAGGCTTCGATGCCAGGATCGTGAGGGTTTCGGCAGCGTCACCAAAGTTGATGCGGATTGAAGGCGCGACCGTCGGGCTGACGATCGTCACTGTGACGGATGAAAAAGGAACTGAGTTTGCGGTCCCGATCGATGTCGTTGCTGCGTCAACTCCCGACCGTGTTGAGCCGGTGGGCGCCGCGTTTCAACCCAAGCCGAGGAAGATTCCACTGCTGCCGGTGGTTGAAATCCAAAAGGCCGAAACCGTGGTTGATCTCGGCGACATACAGGACCGGGTTCTGGTGTTTCCACAGCGAATTCGTCGGATTGACGGTCACGATCCCTTAACCATCAATGTTGTCCCCGTTGATCCTCAGCACGTACGAGTCAGCGGCAGGATTGATGGGACGACTTCATTCGTAGCGCATTCGGAAGGAGACGAACACACGGTCAAATTTGTCGTGAAACAAATCACGCCCACACGCGACTCGATCAGAAAGCTCTTCACAGCACCGCCGCCTGAGAACAATGGAGCGAATGCAGTAGACCCGCGCCGAGCGGAGGTAGCAACTTCGCCACCGGACGGCCTCGAATTCCTGAAGCCGTATCCGAAGCTGCATGGCTTGTCGCTCGACATGACCGAGCCGCAGTTCCTGGAGATCGTCAAGCAGGAGGAGTTGAAGACTCGCAAGACCGTCGATGGCGAGAAGGTCACGCATCACATCGCGCTCGGTGACGGTCACACGTTGATCGTGATGTTCGACAAGGACGCAAAGTGCAGCGGAATTCAACGAGGACGCGGCGAGGACGCGACGAAGCAGTCTGTCGAGGTGCGGCTTGTCGGCGGGCCGAAGAGCGAGCTGCTGCCGAACGTGAAAGTCGAATTCACGACGGGACATGGCGGCGACAAGAAATCGTTTGGAACATTTACGACGGATGACGCAGGTTGGCTGAAGACTGAGTTGCCGGTTGGCTTCTATTACTTGCATCTGATTTCGGAGAAGGAGTGGCCGTACTTGCGCTTCGAGAAGAGTTGGACTGAGAGTAGTTTCGGGCATTCAAAAGAACTCAACGTCCATGTCACTGAACAAGGAGTTGAGAAATGGCTCGATGGCAAGCGTCGCGAAAGCGGCTTCGAGGCGGCGACGAAGGAACGACCGGCACGCATCACGTTCATGCTCGAACCTGCGGTTGAGCTCGTGCTGCGGGCGGTCGATATTGAGACCGGCAAAGGGATCGCCAGCGCGGATTTCTATGAGGAGGTCGCGGCGGGCGAGGACTGGGCTCATGAGATCTATAGCGACAACCTCGGCAGCAAATTCGCCTACGGCAGCAAGGCGACGCCGGAAGCGGAAAGCCTCACGGACAATGAGGGTTACTTGCGGCGCTGGGTCGGAGAGAAGTCGGATCAAAGCAAGTTCGGCGTTTGGAAGTCGCCGGTGGGTTATGAGTTGGTCGAACCGAAGGCGGAAATCCCGGTGCTCACCAGGCTCGGACAAGCGCGTGCCGAGCAGGTCTTCAAGTTCCGCCGCATTCGCTGAGTCGTGAGCGTTGATCCGGAGAAGAAACGGATCATGCCCGGTCATTCCATCCCGCGGAAAGCAACCCGGCGTGACGATTCGGCTCAGCATCTCCCTCCTTTCCCCGGCGAGGCAAACTCTTCGGTCGTTGGCAGAAGGTGGCGGACGGTCGTGGATGGCGCGGCGGTGACACAGCAGGACTCGTAGGTGGCCCCGTTCTCGTTCCGCCCGGCAATCTCGCGGAATTGCAAATTCGGGTGTAAGAAATCGGGGATTCGTGGATGATTCTTCATAGGAGAAGAACATGTCCGAGTTTCCGGAAACCAGCCACAGCCTCATTGCCAGGGTCAAAGACCTGGGGGATGGAGCGGCGTGGGCTGAGTTTCTGGGGATCTACCAGCCCGTCGTCTTTCGGATGGCTCGGCGGCGAGGCTTGCAGGATGCCGATGCTCAGGACGTGATGCAGCAGGTGTTTCTGTCGATTTCCAGGTCGATCGAGGGCTGGGTTCCGGGCGACTTGCAGCCGCCGTTTCGGGCCTGGTTGACGACGATCGCTCGCAATGCGATCACGAAAGCATTGACTCGGCGACCTCGCGACGCGGCCACCGGTTCGACCTCGATAGTGGAACTGCTGGATGCTCAGCCCGATCCGCAGGAAACCACCGCCGAGATTCTGGCGGAGGCCCGGAAAGAACTGATCCGCTGGGCCACCGAGCAGATTCGCTCCGAGTTCAGCGAAGCGACCTGGAACGCCTTTTGGCTAACGGCGATTGAAGGCGTGCCGATCTCCGACGTGGCGAAATCAACGGGACGCTCCGCCGGGGCGGTGTATGTCGCGCGGTATCGAGTGATTGCCAGGTTGAAGGAAAAAGTTTTTGAGGTCTCGCAGCTCTGGGACTTGCAGGAGAATGAATCATGACCATGCAGAATCCACAAACGTGCTTGTCGACCGAACTGCTGCGGCAGTTGTCTCATGACGAGCTATCTCCCGCAGAGTTGAAGGACGTGGAAGACCATGTCAGCGACTGCGAGCGCTGCCGACAACTTCTGGAAGTCCCGCAGTCCGATCCACAATGGAAGGACGAAATCGTCCCGATCCTTCGCACCCCGTTGGTAGCAGGCACATTCCATGTGCCGTCCGCTTCTGGCCACGGCACATGGAATGTGCCTGCTACTTTTGACCACGACGAACGCGGCAGCGAAGGGGAATCGCTGGAGTCCATCCTGCGGTTGCTGGGACCGACGGACGACCCGCACATGCTGGGACGGATCGGTTCCTATGAAGTCGTCGGCGTGATTGGTCGAGGTGGCATGGGGGTGGTCTTCAAAGCGTATGAAGGCGCTCTGAATCGGTTTGTGGCGATCAAGATGCTGCTGCCGCATTTGGCCGCTTCCGGTGCGGCTCGCAAACGGTTTGCTCGCGAAGGGAAGGCCGCAGCGGCGGTGATCGACGACAACGTCATGCCGATCTACAGCGTGGCCGAATGGCAGGGAGTGCCGTATCTCGTCACGCAGTATTCACGCGGCGCGACGCTCCAGAAGCGCATTCAGGATCAAGGGCCGCTGGAGCTGAAGGAGATTCTGCGAATCGGGATGCAGACGGCTCGCGGATTAGCGGCCGCTCATACGCAGGGACTCGTGCATCGCGATGTGAAGCCGTCGAATATCCTGCTCGATGGCACCGTCGAGCGGGCGCTGCTGACCGACTTCGGGCTGGCTCGTGCGGTCGATGACGCCAGCATCACACGAACCGGAATCATTGCTGGAACTCCGCAATACATGTCGCCCGAACAGGCCCGCGGCGGCAGCGTCGATGCGCGGTCGGATCTGTTTGGCCTGGGCTGTGTCCTGTACGCGATGTGTACCGGCCGCCCGCCGTTTCGAGCGGACAACAGCTACGCGATTTTGCGAATGATCACCGATGATGAACCTCGCTCGATCCGTGAAATCAACCCGGACATTCCCGAGTGGCTCTGCCTGCTGATCTCACGGCTGATGGCCAAATCGCCCGATGCCCGCTTCGGAAACGCAATCGAAGTCGCTGCCCTGCTTGAGCAGTGTCTGGCTCATGTGCAGCAACCCACGTCCGTGCCTCTGCCAGCGTCCCTGGTGCCTCACGCCGCTGGCCGCCGTTCGATTTTCAACGTAACTCGAAAAGGAGTGATCGCAATGCTCGGAACGATCGGAATGACTTTGCTGGGGATGGTGCTGTGGCAAGCGACGGAAGCGCCTGACATCAGCGGACAGTGGACCAGCGACGAATGGGGCACCGTGGTACTCGACGCCAAAGAGCCGGGGCAATACGAGGGGCCTTTCACCGGCACCGGTAAGGACAAACCGGCGGCGAGTATTGACCCACCCGGTGGTGGTCCCGGTGTCGGCCCCTTTGGTTTCGGTGACAGGCCCATGTCATGGCCTGACCTGCTCAGCGACTCCGACAAGACCAAGTCGGGCACGCTGCACTTGAAGTGGTCGCGAATCGAACGTCGCTTCAACGGAACCTGGGGCAAGAACAATTACCGCAGCGGCAAACTATCGCTGCGGCTTGTTGGCGATGAAATCCGCGGCGGATGGACCACGGACAAAGACGCCGCAAAGGAATCTGGTACGCCGCGACTCGGCGATCTGTTGTGGACTCGAAGCCAGGAGACTGTCGGCCAGACGGTAGAACCCGCAACCAGGTTGGCAGCGTCAGAGCTTGAAAAGCAGATTCAGTTGAAGGGTCGTGAGCTGTTCTATGGCCGTATGGAGTTATCACAGGAATTCGCAACGCTTTGGCCAACGAAGGATCAAAAGCTGGAGAGGGTGACTTCGAAAGGGACGGCTCGCTGGTTGAAGCAAGACGGGATGACTCGCATCGAGAGCGATCGAATGGTTCCGGAAACGGGGACCAACGAATTGCAGCCGGAACAATGGACGACGGGTCAGGACGGCGATCGCGACTACTCGTGGAATCGCGTCACGAACTCCATCAGCTACGGCGTGTTGAGGCCCGGCGCGATTGCGTACGCTCCCAATTTGTTCTTCTGGGGACGATCGACGATGGCGTTTCCTCATCCAATGTTCGGGCCCAATCCCAGGATCACTTTGGCCACGCGCGATGGTCGCGATGAAGTTGATGTGGTCGTTGAAGACCCTCAAACCAAAATCTCGGTGCGATATGTTGGCATCGTTCCGGATCGCGGTTACTTGCCGACTCGCGTAGAAACGCGAACCAACGATCGGCTCGAATCACAAGTGGAGTTTCAGGACTTCTTCCAACCGCGTCCCGGTGTGTGGGCCGCGAAGACCGTTCATTGGACAGCCTGGTCTTCCGACGAAGATGCCGATGGAAAGCCGATTGTAGCTAGCCGCACAAAATTCACAGTCACCAAACTGGAACTTGGCAAGGACGCCAAACTCCAGGACGATGAGTTCAAGCTCAAGCTTCCAGACGATGTCAAAGTCGTCGATGCTGCGACGGCCAACGCGGCTGCGGCATCGCCAGCAGACGAGACAGCCGCGATCCATCCGCCGATTGAATTCCGGATCGCCGTCAGCAAGGCGGATCTCTATTACGACGGAGACGCGTGGTTTCCGATCATGGAGCCGCGCAGTCCGGCTCCGGCGCGAAAGTCCGGAGCCAACGTGCCGATCGAAAAGAAGATCAATGAGAAATGGCGCGGGTTGTTGTGGCACACGACCGAGCACACGCTGCTGGCGGACGGAACTTGGCGCGTCGTGCAGTGCGATGTTGCTCGATCTGCACAATCGACCGACCTCGTACCAAGCTTCGAGATTCAGATCACACTCGATGCCGCCGGTGGCGCGTTGCTGCGTCGGCTGACAAGCACGCATCTCAATCAGTCACTCGCCATCGTCGTGGATGGGACGATCGTCGCGGCTCCGGTGCTGCGCACCGAATTTGGAGAGGACTTTGTCATCACAGGCAACTTCTCGAAATCCACCGCCGAGAAACTTGCGGATGCGATTCGGAAACCTGATCAGCGCAAGCGAGCAACCTTCGGCTTCCGTTTCGCTGACGCCAAGTCGGCACTTGCGGCCCTGAAAGATGAGGCGGCCAGCCGGAAGATTCGCGGCTTTGAGGCGACGATTGACGTGCGGCTGAACACCGTCACGATCACCGCAGATGCCGACACGTTGAAAGAATTGCAGGAAATCCTGGGCCGGATTGACTCAGCCGACGACCCAAAACCTGATGCGAGCCTCAATGCGACGTCGATCTTTGAATCCTTCGTTCATGCTGGGAAACCTCTCCACTCGCCGACTCCGGCCAAGACGGTGGTGTGCAAAGTACAGTTGAATCCGAATCTCGTTTCCGACAAGCCACAGATTGACTCTCTCCTGGCCGTAACGCTCGCAGGTCAGGATCTAACGTTGCCGACGACGATCGAACTCCCCAATCCCGACTCCGCCCGATTTCTTTCAACGGTTCGTCCGCACCTTCGAGACTCAACACTGACATTTCAGACCAGCCAACGCGGCCAGCGATCCAGTTCAGCACACGTCCATTTTCCCGCGCTCTTCACGTTCAGCCTTCGAGAACAACGCCTTTCATGGCCCGTGCGCGTGAAATACGAGCAATCGACATTCAATCCAGACATTGGAGACTGACAGGTCGATTTTTCGGTTCGTTGTACCTGCCGTGGGCAAAGACCATGTTTCTGAGGGAGCAATCAGGGGTAAGGTATGATGGAAGTATTACCGGCTTGGTACACGCTGGGGTTCGTCGATGGCACGGCGGCTGGGTTCATCAAGATGGGTGGCGGTGAATTCCCGGAACCTTTTGACGCCTCGGTTGTATAAGTTCTTGTTGGCCGCAGAACTCTTGTTGGCGAAATCGGATGGACGGGGATCGGACATTGATTGAGCGGGTTCTGGCCGGGGACGTGGAGGCGTTTCGGGAGTTGGTCGAGCGACATCAGCGGCGAGTGTTTGGGTTTGTCCGAAACTTGGTGCGGCACGCGCCGGATGCGGAAGACCTTGTGCAGGAGGTGTTTGTCGCGGTGTTTCGGAAGTTGGACTCGTTCGATGCCGAGCGATCTCAGTTCTCGACGTGGCTGCTGACGATCGCGCGGAATCAGTGCCTGAACCATCTGAAACGGTCGTCTCTCCCGAAGGATTGTCGTTCTGAGTGCGACGTCGAGTCCCGGACGGCTCAGCCGTTGGACGCGATGTTGAGCCGGGAACTGCACGCTCGGCTGGATGCGGCGTTGGATCTGCTGCCGCTCGAACAGCGCACGGCGTTCGTGCTGGCGGAGATTCAAGAGCTGCCGTACGCCGAGATCGCGATCATTGAGGAAGTCGAATTGGGAACGATCAAGTCCCGTGTCAGCCGAGCCAAGCAACGCTTGCGCGAAGTGCTGAGCGATCTTGATCCCGTTTCGTCGGACAACGAGCGGCGGTGAAAGTCGTGAATCGTAGGGTGGGTCGAGTCATCGAGGCCCACCAGATTGGTGATGTTTGTTGGTCGGTCTCGATGACACGACCCACCCGACTTTGGTGATGCGAACATGAATTCCAGTGACGAGTATCAAGCGTGGCTCAACACGCGACGCGGCGAATCGCCGCCGACAGGGTTGACGGATCGGATCATGTTGTCCGTTCGCGAACTGCCTTTGGAAGCAACGACATCGCCGCAACTGGAGTCCGCGCGGAAGACGGCTTGGCAGCGAGCGATCCCGTATTTGGTTTGTTCGGCGGCGGCGCTCATGCTGGCCGTGCGGCTTTTCAGCATCGTGAGTCTGTTCGTGGTTCCATCGTCCATTGCGGACGTGACCATGATCGAACCGGCGAAGGAGGATTCCCATGAGCCATGAAACATCACAGAGCCATGAAACATCAAACGCACGCATCCCGTGGTTGGCATCGTCGTTGTCGATGTGCTGCCCGGGGCTGGGGCAGATTTACTGCGGCCGAGCGGGTCGCGGTCTGATCCAATTCGGATTGTTCGGGTTGTTCGGAACGAGTGTGGGAACGTTTCTGATCGCGACCATGATTCCGTCACTGGTCCTGCTCGGTGGATGCTCTTGGATCGCCGTGTTCATCGTGGCCTGCTGGTCCGCAGTCGATGCGAAGCGAATCGCGATGTCTCTGAAGGGCCAGGACTACGCACTCCGGGACTACAACCGTCCGGCGGTCTATGTTTTATTGACGCTGCCCAGCATCCCGTATGCGCTCATGCTGGCGTTCTTGTTGCGAGCCACTGTGCTGGAAGCGTTCGTCATCCCAACGTCGAGCATGGCTCCCACATTGATTCCCG
>JAYTAK010000478.1:0-9273 GCA_043737515.1 Candidatus Kuenenia sp.
TCCAACGCAAACATGTTCGACTGGATCACTGATGATCCACCGGACATCCGTTTGCAGGTGCGTCACGCTCTGGAACCGATCGCTCGGCTGAAAGAGGCGGTCGAAGCATCCAATGGTCGCTTACTGGTCACCACCGCTCCGGCGTTGTGGCAGGTTGTCTCGGCAGACCATGCGCCGCAACTGAGTCGTCGCTGCGGAATCCACGGCACGACTCCGTACCGCCGCAGGTTTCCATTTGAAGTCCTGCAGGCTTTTTGCAGTCACAGTGAGGTTCGCTTCTGCGATACATCTCCGACGTTTGAAACCGGCGAGGATGGCCAAAAACTGTTCTCGACCGAGGCCCCCGTGCTGTCGCGCATCGGAATGGCTCTCTACGCCCGCGAAATTGCCCGATACATCATCACAAACCCGCCGTCTGACTGGTAATTACGCAGGATGAACATGCATGTCCGTCGTCAGTTGAGCGGACATAGAAGCACAATGATGGCAGGTTCGCGTGGGATTCTCGACGGCAAACTCGGACATGAATGTCCAAGCTACAGAAATTGCATGCTTCAATTGGCATGAACCTGCTGAAAGCGTATATCTCTCTCACTAAACCCGGATCAGACGCCGTTCAGCCCACAAGGCCCACAGAATATGAAGAACGCTTTAGAAGCCGCCGAACAGTACTTCTCGGAAGCTGCGGCGGTGTTGGATCTGTCGTCCAGCATGAGAACCCTGTTGATGACTCCGGAACGGGAAATCAAAGTCCAGGTGCCGATCAAACGCGACAACGGCGAAATTGCCACTTTCGTCGGATATCGCATGCAGCACAACAGCGCGCGAGGCCCCATGAAAGGCGGCCTGCGCTATCATCATGAAGTCAACGCCGACGAAGTGCTGGCACTGGCTTCGCTGATGACATGGAAAACAGCCGTCGTCGATATTCCCTACGGCGGTGCCAAAGGCGGCATCAGCGTCAACATCAAAGAAATGTCGATCGACGAACTGGAACGACTGACGCGTCGCTTCGTCGATGAACTGCACGATCTGTTCGGCCCCGATAAAGATATCCCCGCTCCGGATATGGGCACAAATTCGCAGACGATGGCGTGGATCATGAATCAGTACCAGAAATTCCACGGCTTCAGTCCGGCGTGCGTTACAGGAAAACCGGTCGAACTTTACGGAGCCGAAGGTCGCGAAGAAGCCACCGGTCGCGGCGTCGGGACGCTGACACTGGCGACTCTCCGTAAAATGAAACGACCGATCGAGACCGCGACAATTGCAATCCAGGGATTTGGCAACGTGGGATCATTTACGGCAGCGTATCTCGAAAAAGCCAGCGGCAAAGTTGTCGCCATTTCCGATGTCAGCGGCGGAGCGTTCAATCCCATGGGACTTGACATCACCGCCGCACTTGAATGGGTCAAAGCCAAAGGCACTCTTGCGGAATTCCCCGGCGGCGAACGCATTTCCAACGACGAGCTTCTAACGCTGGATGTTGACGTCCTTATTCCCGCCGCGCTGGGCGGTGTACTGACAGAAAACAACGCAAAGGACGTGCGTGCGAAACTGATCATTGAAGCGGCGAACGGACCGACAACGCCTGAAGCCGATGCCATCTTTCGCCAACGAGAAATCCTCGTGCTCCCCGATATCCTGGCGAATGCCGGCGGTGTCACTGTGAGTTATTTCGAATGGGTTCAGAACCAGCAGTATTTCCGCTGGGACCTGCGACGTGTGCGTGAGGAATTGGAGAACACACTCACACGCGCCTTCGATCGCGTCTGGGCGACGGCCGAAGAAAAGAAAGTCTCGCTTCGCACCGCCGCCTATCTGCTGGCGATCGGTCGCGTTGGCCGTGCGGAAATCCTTGGTGGAATTTGAATTACCACCAGCTTCAGACCTGAGTTGAATCCTGCAGTGGCCGTATTGTCTATCGAGGCTTGAGCCCTTGAACGGGATTCAGACACTGCGGGCTGTCAAGGACCTAAGACCGACGGAATGGCGAGATTATAATGCTGCCGGGCTGACGAATTCCTGGCTCCATTGCGCGTGCTGTAGTCGTCGAAATAGCGGTTCAGGACAGCCGGACTTGTCGTCATTTCCTGATAGACAGCAGCCAGCGAGCCGGGAGACACATCCGGTTGCTTGTACGACTCCGTGAACTTGAACGGTACTCCCCACGAAGGAGACGCGGAATTCTTTGAAGCGTCCAGCCAGTGAGTCACATAGTCCGCTACAATCAGTGATTCGCGGTCAAAGGTCATCACTCGAAACGAAGCATTGTTTCCATGGATGCGGCTGATTGCAGGTGCCATTAAGACTGATGAAGCAGGGCCCTGGTCGTTATTAATCAGCTTGAACTCGGCCATATGCGAATGACCGGCAAGGATTCCGGCCATGTGCTGCCCCCTGGAGTTGTAGTAGCCTATGAACTCTTCAAGAAACGAGGAATCTCTGGACTCCGCAACCAGTTCGACGTCCCAGTATTGAGTCCCCTGATGACAGTCAATCCCCGGTGGCACGTGGCACGCGATCCAAACTTTTTCCGAATCTCCAAGGTTGTCTGCGGTCTTGCGAAACCACTGATATTCGTCGACCAAATCAATTTTGCTGAACGAAATGCAGGCGTCTTCCAGAATCGATGAGCTCTTGACGTATTGAAGATCCGGATACCTTTTCATGAACGGAATCGAATTCAAGACGACAATCCGATGTTGCGTGCCGGGGATCTTTGTGGAATAGCAGCCTCCCACAGTTCGGAAATCGTCCGACAGATCACTCAGGAAGTACTTTTGAAAAGTCTTCTGCGTTGACGCCAGGAATCCGGATTCTCGCCGCACATCATAGTCGCCGCAAAATGCATCGTTGTTTCCAAGAGCAGCAATCACCGGAATGCCATCAAACTTCGTCGATATCGTCATGGCAATGTATGCCATCGTCTGCGATACAAATTCATTGTGCTGCGGAACCTGTGCAAGCGAGTCAGGAAGACCGCTCTGATTAAAATAGACGCTTGTAAAGTCATGCGAAAGAAAATCACCCGTGATCAAGATAAAACCCGGTCGACTCGCATGGGTGATGGTGTCAGCATGGTCCATAACCATTCGCAACAGGAAGTCGTTTGTGTCTTCTTTCCCTGAACAGGTTTGGTTCGCGGGCATGTTGGTAAGGATTGCCGGCCATTCCGTGTGGTCGCGCCAGCCTTTCCGATCCGATGTGGCCAGCTTCAGAACGTCGCGACCATAAAACGGGTTAAAGTGGATGTCGGAAATCCACAGGACGGTTCCGGTCGTGGTGCCCGCGTCGTCTGCAAGCGATGGCTCTGCCATCGTAACAAGTGCAAGACACAGAATCGTGATCAGGCAGGGCTTCATGATGTTCAGAACTTTCGCAGTTGGATTCCATCGTCGTCGCCAATGCACAACTGGCCGGGCAGGACCACACGCAGGACCGCACGGCGCGAATCGCCGAACCGAACGAATGCTGGTGGACGACCGCCGCTCATTGTGCCTGAGTTCGAGTTTTATTCAACCAGGCAACCTGAAGAAATCTGCTTTTCTGTTGGTGATGGGGGGAATTGATCATGGCAGGAATAATTGAGGGCAAGGGCATAAAACAACTCGAAGGTGGCTCATTTTCCTGTCCCTGAATTTCTTGCCAGTTGCCCAGGATCTGCCTTCCGTTCAGGCAGGAAACACAAGAAATGAATCCCCAAACGATGACAATCCTCCCGTCGTGAACATGACGGGGTTGAGACCTGGCCTGAAAAACGTCAAGATCCACGAAATATGACCAACCCGCTCACATACTCCCAAACACTCGCTCAAAACGCTCGTAACGCCGCGTCGGCAATTGCTCCGATCGCTGCAGGTCGCAAGAACGCATGGCTGCAATGCGTCGCCAATGCGCTCCGCGATGACTGCGCCTCGATCGTCGCTGAAAATGCGAAGGATCTCGCGGCGGGTGTGCAATCCGGTCTGAGCAGCGCGATGCTCGATCGACTCAAACTCACACCCGACCGCATCGAAACGCTCGCCAAAGCCGTGGAACACATCATCACCTTACCGGATCCGGTCGGCGAAGTTATCGAAGGTCAGCGACGTCCAAACGGATTGTTCGTCAGCCGCGTGCGCGTTCCACTCGGCGTCGTCTTCTTCATCTACGAATCTCGACCGAACGTGACGATCGACGCCGCAGCTTTGTGTGTGAAAAGCGGAAACACTGTCATTCTCCGTGGTGGCAGCGAAGCGATTCACAGTAATCGAGCACTCCAGGCTGTCATCGCCAGAACGCTCGTCGCCGAGGGCCTGCCTCCGCACGCAGTACAACTTGTGGAATCGACTGACCGTGACATCGTCGGACACCTGCTGTCGATGGGAAATCTGATCGATGTCACAATCCCACGTGGGGGTAAGTCGCTCATTGAGCGAGTCGCCCGCGAAGCCACGATGCCCGTCATCAAGCACTTCGATGGCATCTGTCATGTTTACGTGGATGCAGGTGCCGACGAACAGATGGCCGTTGACATTACGATCAACAGCAAGTGTCAAAGACCAGGCGTTTGCAACGCTGCGGAGACACTGCTGATTCATCAGGACGCGGCTCCCGCGTTATGGCCGCGACTGGCAGCCGAACTGCAGGCGAAGGGAGTCGAACTGCGATGCTGTCCGGCGAGTCTGAAATTGATCACCAATGCGAAAGCGGCGACGGATCTGGACTATGCCACTGAACATCTGGATCTGATTCTGTCGGTGCGAATTGTGGATTCGATCGAGCAGGCGATTGAGCATATTCGCCGTTACGGGTCGGCTCACACGGATGCCATCGTGACAAACAGTGTTGCGTCGTCGATGAAATTCGAGGCGGAAGTCGATTCTGCCGCCGTGGTGATCAACGCCAGCACACGCTTCAACGACGGGGGCGAACTTGGAATGGGTGCCGAAATCGGCATCAGCACCGACCGCTTCCACGCCCGCGGCCCCTGTGGACTCCGCGAACTCACAACCTACAAATTCATCGTGCGCGGTGAAGGTCAAATCCGATCCTGAGTCTCCCGCCGCGATCGATACCACAGATAGACCATCACTGAAACAATCCCGACGAGGGCACCAAACCGGCCCCCTGCTCTGCAAACGAAGGGAGTTTGGTTTTACTGAGAAGATTTCCGCAAAGCGACAGATGTCCGCGGACCTACGTAGGCGAGCCGCTCCGTCGGCTCGCACCAGACACGGCGGCGAAGTCCTTGACGCGGCAAAAGAGATTCGGTTGCCAGCAAAGCCCGCGCCAAGTCCCACGCCCATCGACAGCGGATCAAAGGACAGTCATTTGGAGTGCGGCGACTTGTCGCCGCTTTGCCTTTCAATTGTCGAAAGCCTTTGACTGCTGCCCATGATCCTTGTTACCATCGTGCTATGCAAATCATACTTACAGGAAAGACAGAGGAAGCGCTTCACCGCCTTGTTCAAACTGGACAGTTTGGCTCGGCAGAAGAAGCCGTGGCGGCGCTGCTGGATGACTACGACGCGGTCGGTTCGCGGCACAATGATGATGGCGTGACTGTGGGCACTGGGAACACAGAGTTTGATGAGCCAGAGCGCTTCGCGGAATGGATCGGGAAACTCAACGAACTACTGGCAACTGTGAAACCACGAAACCCAAACGTCGATGACAGCCGTGAATCGATCTACGCCGTACGATAATGCGAATCCTCATCGACACCAATATTCTGCTTCGAATCGCTGATCCGGCTCACACGATTCACTCTGTGGCCGTGAATGCGACAGTTGCGTTACGGAAGATGTCACATGAGTTGTTCATTGTGCCCCAGACTCTCTATGAATTCTGGGCAGTGTCAACGCGAACAATTCAGGCAAACGGCCTCGGCATGACGACACTCGAAGCTGAAGAGTTGATCAGCGGATTTTGCCAGATCTTCCGACTACTTCGGGACGAACGTTTGATCTTTGAAAGGTGGCGTGTACTGGTGGCGGCGCTCAAAATTCGAGGCGTGAATTCTTATGACGTGAGACTGGCAGCAGCGATGCAGCGGCATGGAATTTCACATTTGCTGACGCTGTAATACATCGGACTTTCGCCGCTTTGACCACATCACCGTCGTCGATCCGCACGGCGTGGCAACCACAACGGAATGAGGCAAATCGCAGAATCCGTGGCGAAACGCAACTGGTTAAGCCGATACACCCCCGATTGATCCTCGGTGGATTCCGGTCACTTTTCTCAGCAGGAAAATTGTTCCTGAACCACTCGTATGCTGCTTTACAAGCCGGAGTCCATGTCGTTATACTCCCCGGCTCTTTACACGGAAAATCTATACAGACGTCCAGTTTCCCAGCCGACCGTAAATCGTCTGGCCGACGTGGCGGAGATTAAAAAATGCCAAAACAGAAGACTCATAAGGGAATGAAACGCCGGTTCAAGGTTACTGCGTCCGGAAAAGTGACGCATCGTAATTCGAATCGCGGCCACTTCCTCAGCCACAAAGGTGGCAAGCGTACGCGTCAGTTGCGAAATGATAATATCATTTGCAATGCAGAAGCGAAGCTGATCATTGCCGCCATGGCACCGGGATTGTAAATCGACGATGTTCGTCGCCCGACGATGATCGTCGTCCACTGATTGCCATGTGAGTGGTCAGTCGGAAATGTATTTATTTTAGTTCTGATTAGTTTGGTCTGAAGGTCCGGTCAAATGCGTGTTCGCCTCGGGAAAGCCCGTCACCGTTCAAAGAAGCGTCTGTTTAAAGAAGCACGCGGCAATGTGGGAGGCCGCAGCAAGCTGCTGCGTACCGTTAAGGAAACCCTCGTCCGAGCCCGCGCGTTTGCGACTCGCGACCGTCGGACCCGCAAGCGTGAATTTCGCGCCTTGTGGATCACGCGCATCTCGGCGGCTGTTCGAGCACAGGGAATGTCATATTCTGTCTTCATGAATGGTCTGCTGCTGGCCAACGTTGGACTGAATCGCAAGCAGTTGAGTGAACTGGCGATTTCCAATCCTGAAGTGTTCAGTGAGATCGTAGAAATCTCAAAGAAGGCTCGCAGCGCAGCATCTGCTGCCTGATCGATCGTCAGGACAAATGAATTTCTGAATCGGGCGAGTTTGCTTATGGCAGGCTTCGCCCGTTTTCATTGATCCCCACCTCAAAGAACCTTCCGCGCATGGACATCCTGAACGCATTCAACGAATTCGAAACCGCCGCTTTGCAGGCCGTTGCCGCCACCACCGATGCGGACGCACTGGAAAAAGTCCGCGTCGAATTCATGGGCCAGAAGAATGGCCGAGTTCGCGATCTGCAGAAAGTCGTCGGCACTGCGACACCCGAACAGAAACCTGCCGTTGGCAAGCGCTTCAACGAAGTCCGCACGAGCGTCTCCGCCGCACTCGATGCACGGGCCGAACAACTGAAGGCGCAGACCACAAAAGCGGCGTCAGATTTTGATGTGACATTGCCCGGCGAACGACCGCGGATCGGGCATCTGCATCCCATCACGCAGGTCATGACGGAGTTCCGTGAATTGATGGGACGTTTTGGATTCACGGTCGTGGACGGCCCTGAGATCGAAGACGAGCGTCATAACTTTGAAGCGTTGAACATCCCGGAAGATCATCCGGCCCGCGATCCGCTGGATAATTTCTATGTCGCCTGTGCATCCGTCGCCGCCGGTCGCCCCGTCCTGCTTCGCAGTCAGACTTCGACAGTGCAGATCCGGACGATGGAGAATACAAAGCCGCCAGTGCGAATCGTGTCACTGGGCCGTGTGTATCGCCCGGACACCATCGACGCGACTCATTCCTGCATGTTTCATCAGATGGAAGGCCTGATGGTTGATCGCCACGTCACCATGGCACAACTCAAGACGGTCCTGAGTCTGTTCGCCCGCAGCTTCCTGGGCCCGGAGGTTGAGATCCGGTTCCGCCCGTCGTTCTTCCCGTTCACGGAGCCATCGGTCGAAGTCGATATGAAGTGGGGCGACAATTGGATGGAAATCGGCGGAGCGGGGATGGTGGATCCGAACGTGTTTGCGGCGGTCGGCTACGATCCAGAACAATACACCGGCTTCGCCTTCGGCCTGGGCATCGAACGCTTCTGCATGAAGCACTACGGCGTTGATGATATCCGCCGCTTCTACGAGAACGACATGCGGTTCCTGGCTCAGTTCTGAAATCTGTTCGCGAGCATTGGAGGCTCAAAGTGAATCGATCGCTGCACTCTTTCGCCTGCATCGCATGGATTGCATTGAGCCTCATTTTCTGGCTTCCATTCGGTCAAATCCGGGCTGACGAACTGGCTCGCGAAGCCGAAGAGAGCTTTTATCGAACTGGCTCCATTATTCTTTCCGGTCAGGTTGAAGGGCAGAGCGCTTTGTGCTTTGCAGACACTGGGGCATCAATGAATACAGTCATGACAGGACCTGAATTGAGGTTGCCTGCATCAGTTACAATAATCGGGACGAAATCCATTCAAACATTGTCCCGCGTTGAGCAAATGGTGATGTACGAAAATGTTCATACGGGAATTGATGGCTATCCCGCAATCGCTTCGCCTGCAGTGCAACGTGACCTTTCGCTGTTCCGGCAGGTTCTCGGAAGAAATATCGGGGGGGTGCTTGGCTTCGATGTTTTACGGCATTTTACACTTGAGGTTGAGAACGGAAAGCCAACCTTTACTGCCGATGCCTGCACGCCTCCCCAGGACTCACCAACGTGGAAAATTAAACTCAATCACGCACGCCTTCCCGTCATTCCAGTTTTGCTTCCGCTTGTCGGAACTCGCGACTTGATGTTAGACACTGGTTATAGCGAATGCATAGGCATTAAGCAGCAGCTTGCAGATTCGATGGTCAAATCCGGCGACGCAAAAATCTTCGGGACGACAAAAGCCCTTGATGCTTCTGGAATCAATTCAGCATCAGTATTGGTGATTCGTGAATTGCAGATCTTCGGAATTCAATTTCGGAATGTTCCCACAAAAATCAGAGAATTCAATGTTGTCGGACTTGGGCTCCTGCGACACATCGATTTTGTCGCAGACTTTCCCACTGAGACCGCATGGATCACAAAAGTGCCAAAACATCCGCTTGAGAGATTCCCAATGGATGCCAGCGGACTGCGCGTTGTGTGGGACTCGCGCGGTTTCTACCGCGTTCGACGCATTGTGGAAAACACTACGGCTGCCACGAGCGCCATTCAGATCGATGACGAAATCATGGCGATCTCAGGCAAGCAGGCATCGGAACTGTCGTATTGGCGAATTGACGAGCTGTT